>JBEKOS010000173.1:0-8193 GCA_049521535.1 Terriglobales bacterium
GGCACAGCGCTACCGGCGCAGGTACTCACTCCTGGCCAAAGTACTTGTTCGAATGGCAACAGCCAGTGCGTGCTGCCGTCGCAATATGAAAGCGGCGGCGGTCTCGGCTACTTCCCGACCCAGACACGCAACCAGTATCGCGGGCCGGGATTCTTTGACACCGATGTCACGGTCGGCAAGGACTTCCATCTTACGGAAGGCATCAAGCTGAACGTCGGCGCTAACTTCTACAACATCCTCAACCACCAGAGCTTCCACAACCCGAACAGCGTTTGGACGCCCTCCACCTGCAATGCGAACTTGCCTGGCCAGGTGGCCGGAATGTGCCAATCAACCTTCGGACAGATTAGCTCGGTGACGGCGCCCCCAACCGGTATCTACGGCTCATTCTTCACGGGCCTGCCGGATGGTCGCATCGTCCAGCTCCAGGCCAAGATCAACTTCTAGGCTTGGACAACTGCTCCTCTTTCAAGCGGCCCCGGACTTCCGGGGCCGCTTTTTTGTGCGCGATTCCAACCACGCAAGCAGAATGCGCGGAGAAAGACTTGAGTTGACATCGCTCGGATTCGCAACCGGCGGAATCATGAGCGGCGATGATCAGACGATCAACGATCGAAAGCCTGAGCCTTCCTGGTTCTCGCGAACCACAGCGATGGACCCTGCCGCGGAGGAGCATTGGCGATGGTTCGTGTTGCCCAAGCGAGTCCATTCCCGGTCTTAAGGCATCTAAGACAAAGCATCCTCTCTCAGTGCATATCGCACAGATTGTGGCTAGTAGTGAAATGGTGGGACCAGTGTCTGTTGAGGACCACGATTGGTCCGACCGCCACCGGAACTACCAGGATTAAAGGAGACGAATGATCGTTCTATATTGCTTTTTCGGCTTTGCCATTGTCGTTATGGTTGTGGTTATTTCCGCTAACAGAAGAGAGAGGAGGTAATTGCCTTCCACTGCGGCGCACTCATCACTCGTCGGCAAGCCAATGAAAAGGGCGGCTGACGGAGATCGGCAATTACCTTGCGCCCTCGCCCCCGCGTGCTTCTTGCTTTCTTGCTGGCACGATAAGGTTTGCCTAAAGCCCAGCCCGTAAGAACCCACTGGTCATTCTCGTCATCCGGGTATCGCACATTAGGTTTCAGGTGTTTGCGTTGCACTTCGCGGCGAACCCAGGCGTCGCCGCCATAGATCACATGATCGCATTACTGTAGCGGAGCATACTGCTGCGGCACAAACATATAACGATGGGCATATGGTAGATTATTGATAACGTCGCCGGAGAGGTGGCCGAGTGGCTGAAGGCGGCGGTTTGCTAAATCTACCTGCCCTGTTCGTGCTCACGAACCTCACCAAGTTCTATTGGACTTAGCGCATTGGGCGGAATGCGACTAGCTTCTTGTTCCGTGCAAGACCATGCCAACGAAAAGGTAGCATCATGCATTGCTTGGATGCGTCAAGTATCGGCTTCCTCTATGACGAATGTCCTTGCTGTTTTTAGATGGAGGCCTGGAATATGCCCGGACGCCCGAAGAACACCGGCTCGGAAGAGCGCCCAAGTGTTGATTGCATAAAGGCACAACTGGCCGGACGGCGCACGGAGAGCATCGCCACCAACATGCCTGCAGGAATATTCAAACATGTGGAGATTTGGGTTGAATCGGCACCGATCAGCGTTCCCATCCGTGAATCGACATGCAAATTCATGGGAAGCTTTGACAGCTTCATCGAATTGGATTCCGGTGGGTATGCCATGGTCGCTCTCACAAGCCGGTATCGCGATGCTGAGCTTTTCCGGAGGTAGCTGAACGCGTTTGCCCTGTGTTTGGAGAATCCGGCACCGGGTTACTTTGAACTTTGCCCGATCATCCGGTCGAGCTTTCTGGTTTGAGAAACTCACGGCCTTTGCCATCGGAAGTGCCAGCCACGGAGCGCTATGGGGCGATCTACACTGGTTTGAACTTCCGCGTGATGACAGCGAGGTCTTGGCCTTCACGGGCAAGGTGCTGGCGTTGCTAGAGTGCGACTCGCCGATGTCGGCAAATGATTGCGCTTGGTGCAATTACCGCATCTTGTAGCGAAGCACTTTCTCGCGGGATTGAGTCTCAGCGTTTCCGACCCGCCTGTTTGCTGATCGCTCGGGCGTTTCCGGGTGCATCGACATTTCGAAGATTGCGAAAGGCATCCAGCTACCCCATGCAAGCAACTATGGCAGAGGCGGGGTATCCTTCGGCCACGTCTGCTTCAGAGACACTCAGGGAGGCAACATGCTGAACGGGAATGCGCGTCCCGCAAGAAACTAGTTTCCCACCTGAGGTTTGAACGAATTCATGCGATTTCCATGTATTCCCATGTTCATGCGCCCCGCCGAAAGTTCCGAGCAGCGCGGCAGACATTCGCGAGCTCACGTAAATCTATATTTGCCAATTTGTTACGGAAGTGTTACTACGTATGAGACTGATTGTTGCAGCGATGTTACAACGTCCTATGCAGACGAACTCGAAGAAGGCAAGGCACCGTCCTGAAGGCCCAAATGAGGCTTCGTCGGGGCGCGTCTTCTGGATTACCGGGTTATCTGGAGCCGGCAAGACAACCTTGGGGCGGGAACTGTGGAACCGGTTGCGTGCCGACGGCCGTCCGGTCACCTTCCTCGATGGCGACGCGCTCCGGGCTGTGATCGCTGAAGATCTTGGCCACAGCGTGGACGATCGGCGGCGTTCGGCAATGCGCAATGCGCGGCTATGTCGGTTGCTGGCTGCACAGGGCGCCGATGTGGTCTGCGCGACCATCTCGCTGTTTCACGATGTGCAGCTCTGGAACCGCGAAAACATCCCCGGTTATCGCGAGATTTATCTTCAGGTCCCGATCGAAGAGCTGCGCAGCCGCGATAGCAAAGGTCTCTACGCAGGAGCTCAGCGCGGCGAGGCGCGCAACGTCGTTGGCCTTGACGTGCCGGCAGAGACTCCCGAGGCGCCGGACCTCGTCCTCGACAATTATGGGGTCCTCGATGTTGCCACGGCGGTGGACCGCATCCTGGCGGTATGCGACTGGAGCAATCGCGAGGGTGCGGCGGAGCCCTCGTGTCTCGTAGCTTTCAAAACGAAGGCGGAATCTCTGGAAATACTGGCCCCGCAGCTGCGCAACGGACGCGTCCTGCCACAAGTTCGATTTTCGGTAGCCGATTGGCGCTCGGACGGCGCTGGGGTGCTCGCTGCCATCGCTGCTGCATCCTGGGGTTCAGGTCGGATCATCGTGCGTAGCAGTGCACGGGGTGAGGACGGCGCCGCGAGTTCCAAGGCCGGAAAGTACGATTCTGTACTCGGGGTCGCCGGCAACGCTGCAATCGCGCAGGCAATCGACCAAGTGATTAGCTCTTTTGGAGACAAAAGGAGCGACCACGACCAGATCTTCGTGCAACCCATGCTTGACCGAGTGGCGATGGCCGGCGTGGTGTTCTCGCGCAGTCCCAGCGATGGCCCCTATTTCGTTATCAATTACGACGATCGTTCCGGCCTCACCGATCGTGTGACCGCGGGTGTCGGCGAGGATCTTGAGACTTTTGTCTGCCTCAAGTCCCGGCCCGACGCTTGCCCGCCGGCGCTGGCACCGGTCATCGCGCTAGTCAGCGAACTCGAAGCCCTCCTGGCGTGCGATGCGATCGACGTGGAATTCGCCGTTGCCGACGACGGGCAGCTCTATCTTCTGCAAGTCCGCCCGCTCTCCATCGACCGCCAGAGGCGGACGGCAGACGCAAACGTCGTCGCCGCGCTCGCCGATGTCGCGCGCAAGGTGGAGTTGCTGAGCCGCCCGCATCCCTACCTGCACGGCAGCCGGGCGGTATTCGGCGTCATGCCAGATTGGAACCCGGCGGAAATCATTGGGGTTCGGCCGTGGCCCCTGTCGTTGTCACTCTATCGCGAGCTCATCACCGACGCGATCTGGGCCTATCAGCGGGATAATTACGGGTACCAGAATCTTCGCAGTTTTCCGCTGCTGGTCAGCTTTCACGGACTGCCCTACATCGACGTGCGCGTCAGTTTCAACTCCTTTATACCCCGCGACGTGCCTGACAATCTCGCCGGGCGTCTGGTAAATTACTACATCGATCGCCTCCTCTCCGAGCCGCATCTCCATGACAAGGTAGAGTTTGAAATCATCTTTTCCTGCTACACCCTCGATTTGCCGAAGCGGTTGGGCAGGCTAGCCGAGCACGGGTTTTCTCCAGCAGACATCGTCGATCTCTCGGGCGCTCTACGGCGCCTCACCAACCGCATAATGCATGGCGAGAACGCGCTATGGCGGCGCGACCGCGCAAAGATCGATATCCTGGCCCAACGTTTTCCCGCAATCTGCAACGCGGGCATCGACAAGATCAGCCGTATCTACTGGCTGATCGAAGACTGCAAGCGGTACGGCACGCTACCTTTTGCCGGTCTCGCGCGGGCGGGCTTCATAGCGGTGCAGATGCTCCAGTCCTTCGTCGAGGTGGGTGTTTTCACCGCCGAGGAGCGTGCGACATTCGTGGCTAATGTCGATACTGTCGTGTCGCACATCGGGCAGGATCTTGCGCAGATTCCGAAGGCAGATTTCCTCGCGCGCTACGGCCACCTCCGCCCGGGGACTTACGACATCCTGTCGCCGCGTTACGACGAGGCGCCCGACCTCTACTTCGATTGGTCGAGTATCCAGCCGATCACGTCTGCTCCGAGGCGGCTCGCGCTCTCGAACGAGCAGTTGCGCCGCATCGAGCAACTGCTCAAGGAACATGAGCTCGACATTGACGTCTTGAGTCTGATCGAGTTCATCAAGGCCGGTATTGAGGGCCGCGAATATGCGAAGTTTGTGTTCACGCGGAGCCTTAGCGGGGCTTTGTCACTGATCAAACGCCTCGGCGAGGACCACGGTCTTTCGGCGGAGGACTGTGCATTCCTGAACTACGATGCCATCCGCACTCTCTATAGCGAGAGCGGTTCGGTGCACGAAGCATTGCGGGACAGTGTCGCGCAGGGCCGGGAGCGTTACGCGCTCACGCGCAATCTCATGTTTCCGCCGGTCATCACGTCGCCTGACGAAGTGTTCGCATTTCACATACCCCCAAGCCAGCCAAATTTCATTACCCGAAACAGCGTCACCGCACCGGCCGCATCGATTGCCGACCCGCCGGAGTCCTTTGCCGGACGGATTCTCTTTGTCCCAAGTGCGGACCCGGGCTTCGACTGGATTTTCTCTCGTGGCATCAGCGGACTCGTCACCCAGTTTGGTGGCGCCAATTCACACATGGCAATCCGCGCCAGCGAGCTCCGCATTCCCGCCGTAATTGGCGCCGGCGAAACACTCTTCCGGCAATGGCAGACGGCACGCACGCTGTGCCTCGATTGCACGAATCAAAGGGTCTCAGTCATCGCATGAAGGCGGTCGCCATCACGCAGAGGGTATCGGTCCTTCCGGCCTACGGCGAGCGCCGTGATTGCCTGGATCAGGCATGGACTAGGTTCCTGTCGGCCTGTGGGCTGCTTCCCGTCTTGATTCCTAACGTAACCGAGGCGGCCCTTGCCTTATCCGAAGGGACGGGCGTCTCTGGCTTGGTGTTGACCGGCGGCAACGATCTGGCGATCTTGGGAGGCGATGCCCCGGAGCGCGACGCCGTCGAAAAAGCCTTGCTCGATTTGGCGGAGCGGCGCAAGCTCCCGGTCCTGGGAGTATGTCGCGGTATGCAAGTGATTCAGCAGCGTTTCGGTATTCCATTACGTCGCGTTGAAGGCCATGTGGCGCCGCGTCAGGTCATCCGAATCGAGGGCGAGCAGCGAGAGGTCAACAGTTATCATCGCTTTGCGGCCTTCGACTCGCGTCCGCCGCTCGATGTGTGGGCGGTCGCCGACGACGGAATCGTCAAAGCCATTCGTCATTCGGCGCAGTCCATAACGGGGATTATGTGGCACCCTGAGCGGTCCGCCCCGTTCTCGCAGGCCGACGTGGCGCTGTTCCGCCACGTCTTTGGGGTCGAATGATGCGCGCGCTTATTCTCGCTGCCGGTCGCGGAAGTCGCCTGGGGTATCTCGGAAGCGACCGCCCCAAATGCCTGGTCGAGCTTCAAGGCATGCCATTGATCGAGCACCAGATCGCGGCGCTCCGTCGCGGCGGGGTGGATGAGATCGGGGTTGTCCGCGGCTATCACGCCGAAATGATCGAGTTTCCCGGCCTCTCTTATTTCCTCAACGAACGATGGGAGGAAACCAATATGGTGATGTCGCTCGCTGCAGGCGCTCCCTGGCTGCGTTCGGGGACGGTCATCGTCAGCTATGCCGACATTTTCTACCGTAGCGAGTTGGTGCGCGGCCTGGCCGGGGCCACAGGCCAGTTGGTGATCAGTTACGACCGTGCCTGGCACCGGCTATGGAGCCGGCGTTTCGCCGATCCCCTGACCGACGCCGAAACCTTCCGGATCGATGCCGCAGGCCAATTGTTGGAGATCGGCGGCAAGACGACGCGGATCGAAGACATCGAGGGGCAATACATGGGCCTGTTGAAATTCACCCCTCCGGCGTGGAATGTCGTCGCGTCTCTACTCAGTGCACTCGAAGCGCCGATCCGCGATCGCCTCGACGTGACCGGATTATTGCGCAGGCTGTTAAGCGGGACTGATCTCCCCATCAGCACCTTTGGCACCGATGGTCATTGGGGCGAAATCGACATTCCGGAGGACGTGGCGCTGTATCGGAATCTGATAGCGGAGGGAGAGATCGTGCTCGAGAATAAGCAAACCGGCAGCGAGACGACGGCAGGATAACCTTGATCAGCACCTCTGGTAAGGCCCTTGCGAACTTTGCCTTCCGGAAATCGCGACAGGAGGTAGCAGGCTGGCAGCCATGATGAACCACGGGGATTTTTCGGGGTTGGCCGGCGACTATGCCAGGTTCCGGGCGGGCTATGCGCCGCAGGTTGCAACCGCGATCCTGAGTTATGTGGGATGCGATGCATCCTGCATCGATGCCGCCGACGTCGGCGCCGGTACCGGCATTTGGACACGCATGCTTGCCGCCCTCGGGCTGCGCTCGGTCGTCGCCGTGGAACCCAATGACGACATGCGCGGGCAAGGGATAGAGACCTCGCGCGGCACCAATATTGTCTGGCGCAACGGATCGGCCGAAGCCACTGGATTGCCGGACGGCTCAGCCGATCTTGTCAGCATGGCCTCGTCGCTCCACTGGGCCGATTTCGACAAAGCATGCGACGAGTTCCACCGCGTCCTACGCCCGCGAGGCGCCTTCGTTGCCTTATGGAATCCGCGCTTTATTGAGGCAAACCCGCTGCTCGTCGAAATCGAGGCAGAGATCACGCGGCTCAAGCCTGACCTCCGGCGGGTATCGTCGGGTCGCTCCGGCATCACCGAGCGGCTGACCGACATGTTGAGCGGCAAGCCGCAATTCACCGACGTGCTGTACCTCGAAGGCCGGCAGTCCTTGTTCCAGACACCAGGGCAGTATATCGGTGCGTGGCGCTCGGTGAACGATCTGCAGGTGCAACTGGGTCCGGACGTATTCCGGCAGTTTCTGGATCTTACCGAGAAGCGTATTGCGGGGCTGGCAGCTATTGAGACAACCTATGTGACTCGCGCCTGGTTGGCACGGCGTGTGTAGGCATTCCGGCCCTCGGGGCGGATATAGAAGGGCATCAGGGTGCGTTTGCTACTTAACGCGTTGGCTGCGGGACCGAAGTTTGTTGTTTCTGCAGCCCTGTAAACGGAAGCGAGAATAGAAGCGTTTCGGAATCGCTCCAGCTTGTCCCTCCCGGGAAGGATGGGGATTTCGACTTAAACCAGTTACCCGAATGCGTGGAGATCATACGGCCTTCAAGCAATCCCAATGCGGGCCGACGACTGAGCAGGAAAACGCTCGCAGTTTGCCCCGCCCCACTTGCCTGACTCATAGACTTACTGCACGCATCGTCCAGTGGCTGAGAGTTCGCAAACAACTGATGCACGGTCTGTCCGCGCGAACCGGTGCTTTTTACTGGAACGTGCTGCCAATACCATCCTGGAGATGCTGTGCCTGGGAAAATATCGTGGCCACTGAAAATGCCGAAGAGGTTTGACCAAGTGTTTACTCCTCTGGCGCTCCACGCTTCCGTCGCAGAATTTGAGTAAGGTGCTTCCGCCATTGCGTAGAAGTCTGGCCCATAACCATCTTCCCTTTGGTACT
>JBEKOS010000174.1:0-8160 GCA_049521535.1 Terriglobales bacterium
ACAACGTAGCAGCTTACAGAATGATTCGTTCATCCCCGACCCGGCGGGTGACGTGCTCGCGATCGAGATATTCGAGCAGAGGGATGGCATATTTGCGGGTGATACCAGTCAGGTCTTTGAACCTGGCGACATCGATTCTCGGGGTTACCTGCTTCTGATCCGCAATCAGGCGCCGCAACTGTTCGAGAGCGCCGCGGTGAAAGACCAGGTCGTCGGAGACCTTCACCAGCGTTCGCTCTCGCAATAAGAGGGTGACGATCTTTTGCGCCCGCACGCGATCTACCTTCAGACTGGCAATTACGTCCTTCAGCGCCGGCACCTTCAGTCCGGCGGAGGCGAACGCCGCTTCAATGCTGAGTTTGGATTCCGCTTCTTCGTCTTTCATCACCACGCCACGCCCGGCCGTGTGCACCTGCTCGCCGGCGACCTGCAGTTTAGTTGCGCCGATAAGCGCACTGAGCACGCCCTGGAAAACTTCCAGGCGCAGGCCCAGCTTCTCGCGCAGTTCTTCCCTGCTAATGCCACCTACTAACGGATGCCCATTATGAAAATCGGCAACCGTAGCCGCCATCCGTTCGCGAGAGCTGGTAAATGCGTCGGAGGCAACGAGCAAGTCTTCTACACGAACCATCGAGGTGCCGGCAGCGCCGACCGCCTGTTGTAGTTGGGCATGCGTCCATCCGGTTTCGGCAATTGCGTCGGCCAGCGTCAAGCCCTCTTCTCCCCGCCGGCGTACACGCGCCATTAGTAACTCCGCAGTGGAACCAGCAGCCAGTGTTCGCAGTTGCGAAATGTGGCTCGCGGCACCGCGGCGGCGTAAGCGCATGGGAACGGCGTCGACTACCACTCCTCCGCCCATCGTCACCACAGGCGAAAACTGACGAAGGATAAAGCGATCGCCGGGAAGCAACAACTGTGGTTCGCGGAAGCGAAGCTGTGCAAAAAAGCAGACCTCAGCCGCCAGTAGCCCGTTGCCAGTTTCAGTACCGGACGAACTCTCGACTGATGGCTGCAAGAGCACCACCTGCGCAATGGTTTCCGCCGTATAGCAGTGGAAATGGACCCGGGAACGGTCGCGCAACGGTCGCACGCCCGGAAGCAGCGTGATCTGTACGTCGGCTCGTTTCGTCGTGCGCAATTGACCCGGTGGCACCAGCGTCATGCCGCGCGCCAGGTCTTCAGTAGAGGCGCCGGCCACGTTGAGCGCGGTGCGTTGGCCCGCAAGAGCTTCCGCAGCCGGAGCATTATGCACCTGGATACCCCGGACACGCACCCTTCGGCCAGTGGGAAAGACTTCAACCTCTTCTTCCTTGCGCACCGTGCCGGAAATCAGTGTGCCGGTCACCACGGTGCCGAAGCCCTTCATGCTGAACACCCGATCGATTGGCAGGCGAAAAAGCGCGTTCGCCCCGCGGTCGGCAACCGTGGTGGCTATGCGCGCCAATTCGGAGCGCAATTGGCCAAGTCCCTGTCCGGTAAGTGAACTTACGGCGAGAATCGGCGCCTGCTCGAGAAACGACCCGCGCAGGAAGTCCTCGACTTCCAGGCGCACTACTTCCAGCGTGTCGGAGTCCACCAGGTCGGACTTGGTGAGCACCGTGAGGCCTCGCTGGACATTCAACAGGCGGCAGATGTCGAAGTGCTCGCGCGTCTGGGGCTTAATGGACTCGTCCGCTGCAATTACCAAAACGACCATGTCAATCCCGCCTACGCCCGCCAGCATGTTGCGCACGAAGCGTTCATGGCCGGGAACGTCGACAAAGCCTATTTGGAAGTTCTCAGTTGGCACTTGGCAGTTTTCAGCCGGACGTACGCCGCCCGTGCCGGACTGCGAAGCACTGACAGGCGACTGCGCCGGAAGTTCCAAGTGCGCGAAACCAATGTCAATGGTGACGCCGCGCCGCTTTTCTTCAGCCAACCGGTCGGTATCGGTGCCGGTAAGCGCCTTGACCAGCGCTGTCTTGCCATGGTCGATATGACCCGCAGTGCCCACAATCACGGACTTCATCAGCATTAGTGTATCCAAGCATCGTTGCGCGGAGCGTATAATTCATCGCAGGCGTTGCTGTGCAAGATGGCAATGGGAATACAGATTCATGACAGGCCTGTCGCAGTGTGGCGACTAATACTCGTGCTGCTTGCGATTTGTGCGCTGACCATTGGCTTGGCCATGCGATTCTGTGCGCCGCCGAACGACGTCCTCGGAACCACTCACTCGGTCAAGACGAACCCACCCGCTGGCAAACGGCAACACTTGGATCGCGATGCGATCAGTTGGGTGCAACCGGCCGCCAGTTTCGTCATGTTGCACGATACCGCTTATCTCCACTCTGGAATCCCAGAGAGCACCGGGCTTCCCAATCCGGAATTCGACGAGAGCTTACACAATCGTCCGCCACCCATTGCCTTGTTGGCGTAATCCCTAATTCCCTGATTCGCATTTTTGCATCTGTTCCAGCAGAGCCGGGCGAAGCGCCCGACCGGCAAAAACTACCGGCTTGAAGAGAATCCACGATGGCGATGGAACCACCGTTATCTGAAAACACCCTGGCCGCCTTACGGCGTCTGGATACCTGTACGGTCGCTAACGCGATTGAAACGTTCAGCGTGCGACTGCGAAATGCCGGGTTCGCCGAATCCCGGATTCGCTGTATGTTCGGCGACTGGCCGCCGCTGGTGGGCTACGCTGCAACTGCACGCATGCGCAGCGGCGAACCGCCCGTCCTCGGCGGCGCCTATCGCGACCGTACGGCTTTGTGGAGGAGCATTCTGCAGGTGCCGCCGCCTCGCATCGTGGTATTCGAGGATCTGGACGTGCCGCCGGGCATCGGCGCATTTCTCGGGGATGTACACGCTTCCATTCTCATGGCGCTGGGATGCGTAGGGTATGTGACCAATGGCGCCGTTCGCGAAGTGCCGCAAGTGCATGAACTGGGACTGCAGTTGTTCGCCGGTAATGTCGCCGTCTCCCATGCCTACGCCCACGTTTTCGATCTGGGAGCCACAGTGCGCCTGGGCGGCATGGAGGTGCAACAGGGCGATCTGCTGCACGGCGACCAACATGGCCTGTTGAGCGTCCCCAAAGCCATCGCGCCCGAAATTCCGGCGGTCGCTGGCGCACTGCACGAGAGGGACCAGAAGATTATCGACCTCTGCCGGTCGGATGAGTTTTCGCTGGAGAAGCTGCAGAGCGTAATCGGGGACGCATGCAAGTAGGAATGGGAGTCAGAAGTCAGGAGACAGGGGACAGAAGCGGGTGAGCAAGGAAGAATGCGCATGATTCCGACGTCAACTCAAATTGTGCGAGGAGTGGTCCTACTCGCCCTAACCGGGGCGTTCGTTGCCTGCGACCGAGGCCGGAGTGCGGATCAGCACAAGGAAATCACCGTGGGCGTAACGCCAGTGGTGAGAAAATCGCTCAGTCGCAAGATCACCTTATCCTCAGAGCTGGTACCGTTCCAGGAAATCGACGTGTACGCCAAGGAATCGGGCTATGTGCAGAAGCTGCTCGTGGACTATGGGACCCACGTCAAAGCCGGGCAGTTGATGGCCACCCTGGAGATTCCGGAGCTTCAAGACCTCATGCGCCAGGATGAGGCTGAAGTCAAGGATGCATCCGACCAGGTCACAAGGGCGCAACATGAGCTGAGCCGATACCAGGCGCAGTACCAGGCGCTTCACCTGGAATACACGCGATTGAAGGGCGTGTTTGAAACGCAGCCCGGCATCGTGGCACAGCAGGAAGTGGACAACTCACAGGGCCGCGATCTGGCGGCAGCCTCCCAGGTGGATGCGGGCCAGGCAGCACTCGCGGGCGCGCAGAGCCAGATGGTGGCAGCCAGGGCAAAGCTCGCTCATGATCAGACGCTTTTCAGTTACTCGAAGATCACCGCACCCTTTGCAGGGGTGATCACCGAGCGCTTCGCCAATCTTGGCACGCTGATGCAGGCCGGCACCGGCTCCAGCACGCAGGCGATGCCGCTGGTGCGCCTATCGCAGGACGATCTTTTCCGCCTGGTGATTCCCGTCCCGGAATCTTACGTCCGCTATATCGGCATCGGCGACCCGGTGGATGTGCGCGTGCCCTCCCTAAACGGCGATTTTCCCGGCAAGGTGGCGCGCTTTTCCGTCGATGTGCGCCAGGACACACGCACCATGCACACCGAAGTGGACGTTCCGAATCCGGAGCGTGTGATGTTGCCGGGGCTTTACGCCGAGGCCAATCTTTCGCTTGATCAGAAGGACAATGTTCCCACCGTGCCGTTACAGGCGGTTAACCATGAGGGCGACAAGAGCACCGTTTGGGTGGTCAATGCAGACGGAAGGCTGGAGAACAAACAAGTCGAACTCGGCTTGCAAACCGCCGGCGACGCGGAAGTGATCTCCGGCCTGGCAGGAATCGAGCAGGTGGTGGTGAGCGACCGCAGCGGCCTCCACGCGGGCGAGCGGGTGCGTGCGCAGCAGGTGCAGGTAATGCAGTACCAAGAGAAGTAGCCAGTCGCCGGTGGCCAGTCGCCAGTTCTGAATGGCTGTGCGCGTTAGCCTCGTCTACTGCTGATAACAAAGCACCGATGACTGGTTCTTGATCTCGCTGACGACTGAGTACTGACAACTGGTTCTGTTATGCCCGGTTTCTCAATTCGCAATCCGTATTTCATCATCGTCGTCTGCCTGGCGTTGCTGGTAATTGGCGTTACCAGCGTGTTCCGGATGCCGGTGGACCTCTTTCCTCCGATCAATCTCCCTGAAGTTGTGGTCGCGACCTTTTATTCCGGCATGCCCCCGGAAGACATCGAAACCGATATCACCGATCCATTGGAACGCTTTTTCACCCTGGCGGCAGGGGTCGATCACATGGAATCGCGGTCGATGCTCGGCGTCAGCATCATTCGCGTGTATTTCCAGCCGGGAACGAGTGCGGATGCCGACGTCACCGAACTTTCCAATCTCGCCCTCGCCGACTTAAAGCGTCTGCCACCAGGAACACTGCCCCCGGTGGTATTAAAGTTCGACGCCTCCAGCTTGCCCGTAGCGCTTGTGACCGTCCAGGGACAGGGACTGAGCGAAACCCAACTTCACGATTACGCGCAGTTTCAGATTCGCAACCAGATTGCCGTCGTGCCTGGCGCGGAGATTCCAGGCGTTTTCGGGGGAATCTATCGCCAGATCATGGTTTACGTTGACCCCTACAAGCTGCTCTCCCGGCAACTGAGCCCTATGGACGTCGTAAGCGCGGTAAACAACTCCAACCTCATCCTGCCTGCGGGAGACGTCAAGATCGGGCCCAATGATTACTTTGTTTATTCCAACAGCCTGGTTGACACCATGGAGCAGCTTGGCCAGGTGCCCCTCAAGGTCAAGGGAAATTCCTGGGTCACAGTGAATGATGTAGGCAAGGCGGAAGACGCCCACGGCATCCAAACCAACATTGTCCGCATTGACGGGCAGAAGTCCGCTTACATCCCCATCATGAAGCAGGGCGGCGATACGAATACGATTGCGGTGGTCGATGGCGTCCGCGCGCTGACCAAGCATCTATACGACATCCCCAAACAGATGGTCACGAGTATTGTCTTCGACCAATCGGTCTACGTAAAAGAAGCAATTCGGACCGTGCTTCATGAAGGCTTCCTGGGGCTGATCCTCACGAGCCTAATGATCTTTATTTTTCTGGGGAGCTTCCGGGCCACTTCGGCGGTTTTGCTGTCCATCCCATTGTCTGCGCTCGCTGCCTTTGTGGTGCTGGCCCTGATGGGCAGCACCGTGAACACCATGATCCTGGGAGGAATGGCGCTGGCTTTTTCCCGCGTGATTGACAATTCGGTAATCTCACTGGAAAACATCTATCGCCATCTGGAAATGGGAGCAGCCCCCATGATTGCCGCCGAGGCGGGCGGGGCGGAGGTGAATCTGGCGGTCCTGGCCGCCACGCTGGTGGACGTGGTTGATTTCTTCCCGGTGGTTTTCCTGTATGGGGTTGCCAAGTTTCTGTTCTCCGCTCTAGCGCTTGCGTTCTGCCTGTCGTTGTTGGCGTCCTTTGTAGTCGCCATGACGGTAATTCCCCTGTTCTGCTCGCGCTTCCTTAAGGCCGTAACGCATGTTGCGCCGGCGCATAAGGAATATGAGGTTGAGCCGACCGATGCGGCCGGGATGTCATGGCTCGAAAAATTCAATGCCCGCTTCAACCGCATGTTCAACCGGATTCTTGATTTCTACGAGCGGTGGGTAAGAAAGGCGCTGCAACGCCCGGGGCTGACCGTGGCGGCGTTGAGCGGAGTGTTCCTGCTAAGCCTGGCAATTTATCCGCTGCTCGGCCTGGCGTTCTTCCCCAAAACGGATGCGGGCCAGTTCACCATCAACCTCAAGGTGCCGACCGGTACCCGGATCGAACTGACGGACGAGTACGTTGCAAAGGTGGAAGACCTGATCCGCAAGAACGTCGCGCCGCAAGACCTCAAACGAATCGTATCCAACCTCGGCGTGGTGCCGGATTTTTCAGCGCTGTACACCACCAACGCAGGCCCTTACACGGCCACGGTGCAGGTGGCTCTCAATCAGTCCCATACTTTGAGCAGCTTTGAATATATGGATCGGGTGCAGAAGGCCATGGCCACGCAGTTTCCCGAGATACGCACTTTCTTTTCCAGTGGCTCCATGGTGGATGCGATCCTGAACATGGGCATGCCGGCGCCGATAGATATACAGGTGAGCAGCCCTGATTTGAATCAGATTTATGGCATTGCGCAGAACCTGGCGACGCAAATTCGCCAGGTGCCCGGGGTAGGGCAGATTTATATTCCGCAGGACATGGATTACCCGGCGCTGCGGCTGGACGTGGACCGAGTCCATGCCGGCGAACTCGGCCTCTCGCAAAAAGACGTAGTCAATAACGTCATCACCGCGCTTAACTCGGACTATATGATCGCCCCCAATTACTGGGTCGATCGCCAGAGCGGCAACGATTATTACCTTACGGTTCAGTTCTTTGAGAAGGGCCAGGCGGCGATTCATAGCCTGACTGACCTGGGACAGATTCCTCTCCGCGATCCCGGCGATGCCGAAGGGCTAAGCTGCGGCCCCGCCGCAGCGGCTCATCCCGCCGCCGCAACGCCCTGGACTTGCGACCGCGGCCGCCCCGTGACGGTTCTCAACAATGTAGTCAGAGTAAAGCAGACCCAGACGCCCACCGAAGTGGACCACTATCAGATCCAGCGTGAGATAGACGTTTTTGTTACGCCTACTGGGGAAGACCTGGGGCGAGTCACCAAGAGGATTCGCGGCATCCTCTCGCGCGCATCGATTCCCGGAAATGTGCGGGTAAACTTACGCGGAATGGTGCAGGGTATGGAGGCTTCGTTCAAGAGCTTTGGGCTGGGCTTCTTGATCTCGTTTATCCTCCTCTTCCTTATTCTTACTGCCCAGTTCAAGTCATTCGTCGACCCGTTCCTTATCATGCTGGCCATACCCATGGGCTTTGTGGGAGTGTTGATCATCCTTCCGCTTACCCACACCTCCATGAATGTCATGTCTTTAATGGGAGTGCTGATGCTGGTTGGCATAGCCGACTCCAACAGCATTTTGATCGTGGATTTCGCCCACAAACTCGAGCAGCAGGGAATGTCGCCGGCCGATGCGGTGATCAATGCCTGCCGGGTGCGCCTGCGACCGATCCTGATGACGTCGCTCGCAACGATCATCGGGATGATCCCTATGGCGCTGAAATTGGGCGAGGGAGCCGAACAATACACGCCCATGGCGCGCGCCATCATCGGCGGCCTGACCACCTCAGTGCTGCTTACCATCTTTATTGTGCCTGCAGCGTATCTGTTGGTCTACGGACGGCGTGCTGCGAGCAAATGAGGCGCCCGCTGAGTAGGCTATCTTGGGTCCCTAGATCTTGTCATCCTGAGCGAAGCGAAGGACCTGCTTTGGATTCTTCGCATGCGAAAAACAGCAGGTCCTTCGCTTCGCTCAGGATGACAATTGAGATTAGCCAGCACGCGACGCTAATGCCTCCGAGGTGAATATCAACCATGAAAGCAAGACTCCTAATCTCCATTCTTTCTTCCGTCTGCGCAGCCCTGCTCCATGCCCAAACTACCGCACCGCCAGCAGCGACGCGCCTGACGCTCAAAGACGCGGAAGCGCTCGCTTTGAAAA
>JBEKOS010000175.1:0-8154 GCA_049521535.1 Terriglobales bacterium
GACGGCCCTGCTCGCCCTCGCGCCGGAAATTATGGGCTTGCCCCATCATCACGTTTCCCACCCAGGCGGCGATCACGCGGCTCACGCATCCGGCAGCAATCATCTGGTCAAAGAGAATGTCGGAGATCGGGCCGATCAGCGTGAGGTCGCGCTTTCGCTGGCGAATGATTTCGTGTCCCGCGGCAAACGGAATCATCTGCTCGAGCTGCAGACCGAGGGCGACGCTGCTACCGTCGGGAACAAACTCGGAAATCGCATCGTGCAAGGTGAGTTGTTTCATCTACTTCTTAGCCTTATCACTACAACTAGCAGAGCGATCAACACTAGCAACAAGACGAAACGGGTCAATCGCACGACGAACTCTGGCAATCGCCTTGGCTCCGCGGCTAATCGATCAAAGCGCTCAATTTCGTGACCGGTGCTGACGGCAACCGCCAGCGCGAGGACGTACGGATATGATTCATCGACCCATTCGATCGCGTTCAGAAATGTACGAACCCTGTAATCGCTTTCGGGGTGCACATTTTCGCGTTCCACAATGGAGTGCACTAGCCCTTTCAGTCTCTTCTCGACTTCAACAGGAATTTGAGAATCAAGCGTACACTCTGTGGCGAGCAGTTTGCGTTCGCCTTCCGATAACGGAGCTCCCTCAGTCTGCGCCTGTTGGGCAATTAGACCAATCATGAATTCCGCGGGATCGGCGCCGCCAAAAGGACTCCTACGAAGGAAACTCATTTCCCTTTCCACACCGGCTTCCGCTTCTCCAGAAACGAGTTGATGCCCTCAAGTGCGTCTTCAGTTTTCATCAGTTCGTCGAAATAAATTGCCTCGACCTGCTGCAAGCGTTGATCGAGCTGCTGCGCATCGAATTTGTAGAAGGCCTTCTTTGCCAACGCCAGTGCGGCTGGACTCAAAGCAGCCAAGCGCTGCCCAACTTCGTCCACAACCTCATCCAGTTCGCCTGCTGGAACGGCATCGTTCGCCAGGCCCATGTGAAATGCCTCGTCTCCGTGAATTGCCTGCCCGGTTAGGACCAGTTCAGCGGCGCGCTTGCTACCCACGACTTGCGACAATCCGACTGCGGCGACCGGGGGGAAACAGGCAAGGTTGATTTCAGGGAACTGCCACTTCGAGTCTTCGCTACAAAAGATCATGTCGCAGGCCAGCGCCAGTTCGGCACCACCGCCAAGACAGAGGCCGCGCACTGCGGCCATCGTGATTTTGCTGGTGGATACCAAGGCGCGAATAACCGAATGAAACTTGGTCAGCATGGGCCGGACCTTATCAGGCGTGTGCGCGGCGACATCTACGCCAGCAGAGAAAGCGCGCGCGCTGCCGGTGATGATAAAAAACGACACGTCTGCGCGCTGCTCCAGTTGCTCAATGGCTGCAAGCAGTTCATCCATCATGGGAAGGTCAATTACGTTGACGGGGGCGTTCGTGAGTGTGACACGCCCCGCCGGCGGGGCAACGTCCAGCGTGATTTTCTTGAATTGAGTCTCGATTTGCGTAAGCATGAGGACCTTTCGGCGCGGATTACCGCGGATTCGGGCTTATTTCGTCCAGAATCCCTCCCTATCATAATCCCGTATAACAGTCAGTTCGTCCGCGGTGGGCGGTACTGTCTCTTCGACAGGTTGCGCCTTGCGTAAGTTCCAGCCCGTATTATCGAGCACGTCCTCCACCGCGACCCCCGGATGTAGAGAAGCCAGATAGGCCTCGCCGTCATCCGAAAATCGTAGGACCGCCTTGGTTGTGATCGCTGCCGACGGTCCTCCGCGAGGAAGGCCCACTGACTGACGCCAGCCGCGGCCGATGCCATTCCCTGGACTCGTGATGTACGAGACGCGCTCGGGCAGGCGGCGGCGCGAGTGCTCCAGCAGAACCACGAATCTCTGCGCAAGCGAAGCGATATCACAGGCGCCGCCCGAACCGGGCAGGCGGGTGAAGCCGGCATCATTCGCGGAGGTACGAACCTCGGTGGAGTTCAGATTGCCAAATCGATCGACTTCGGCCGCACCCAGGAACCCGAGGTGCACGCGCCCGGACTGCAAGAGTGACATTACGCCCATCATGTCCAGGCACTGCACGGCGCCACGGATATTGGGCGGATCAGCCATCGTATAGATCAGTTCCGGCGCGGGAGTCGACCGGATGACGCCATTTTCGAAAAGCCCAACAGCGTTCGGAGCATGCGTGCGCTTGGCCACCACAAAGGCAATCAACGGCAGGCGCATTCCGACAAATACCACTTCGTGGTCGCGAATTTCGCGCGCCGCCGCTGCGACCATCAGTTCTGACAGTGTGTAGCCGACCAGCATTTGGTTTACCAAAGAGGGCGCGAAGGACACAGAGAAAATTCAGAAGTTGAGAATGATTCAAAATCAGGAATGAAATTCAGAACGCGCAGCAAGTCCCTCTTGCGCCCTTGTATCCTTGCTTCCAAATCATTCGTCAGGTTTTTCCCTCTGCGCCCTCTGTGTCCTTTGCGGTGAAAGCATTAAATGTTTATCGCCGACTTTCGCGGCTCGCCGATGGTCGACAATGGATCGCGCGCACCCACTTTGGGGGCGATCCACTGTTTTTCATTGCTGATGATTTCCACGAGCAACTTCTTGTCGGCCGCAGTGGGAAGCAGGAAGTCAATCTGCGCCGCGTACTCCTTGTCCTCCATCGGCTGCCCGGTCTCGGGATGAAATTTCTGCTTGGCCCAGCGGCCAATGGAACGGTTGAACTTTATGTCCGGGGTGTAAAGCGGCTTCTCTCCTGCGGGCAGGCTGGTATTGAGCCTTTGCACCAGTGTGCTGACTTCATCGCGATAAAGGTTTCGGTTGTAGTCGTTCAAATCGTCGAGGTCGGGTACATTGGCATTAGTTGGTTCGTTGTACCGGCCCTTTACGCCCCAGACATAGGTCCAGTGAGCCGACGAGGAGTGGTCAGTGCCGAACAGGTCATAGCTTTCAGAGATCCACTTGTTCAGGTACTTCTGCATGAGCCACGCAGGCACCTTGCCAGCGCGCACCACGCGGGTGAGTCCGTCGTTGCCCGCGCCCATGTGAAATGCCTCTTCGCGCAACATGTAGGACATGGACCGGCCCAGGGGGGCGAATCCCGAGAACTTCAGCATCTGCAACTGGAACTTGCCGTCGCGATCGACAAAATCGGTATAGGTGAAGAAATCCATCCAGTTATCCACATCGACGTTAAAGGCACCGAGCAGTCGCTTGTTATCGAAGGCGCGCCGCTCCAGCATTTTTTGTGCCTCAATCTTGCCGGACTGCCCGAAGTGGTCCACCAGCAGCGCGCACATCTGCCAGCCATGGCGCATCTCTTCAATCCAGACCCTGAGCAGTGACTGGCGGTCGTATTCGGTCGGCGCAGTCTCATAAAGATGGCGCTGCTGCTCCACACTGGCGAACTCGGTGTCGCCCTGATATACGATCAGGTTGAGCAGGGCGTCGCGGATCTGCTGCGTGGGAACCTGCCGGAGGTTCTCCCACTTCTTGTTTCCGCGATAGTGGCCGAATTGAATTTCGTCAGTCTCAATTGCGCCATAGAGTGTGTCGAACTTGAATTCTTTGATCTCATCGCGGTCCACGCCGATTTCGCGGCGCCATTCCTCGAAGAGCCCTACCCATTCACTGAATGTTCCGATTCGCGGTACTTTGCCAGGCATAATTTAGACCCCAGTTCTCAGTTGTCAGTACTCAGTTGTCAGTCGCATGGACGTTGTGGACAAAATGGGCGCGATGAACTATCCCAGGTTGAGCCAAACGCTTTTTACTTCGGTGTAATGGTCGAGCGCCGCGGCGCCGAGCTCGCGCCCGATTCCCGATTGCTTATAGCCGCCAAACGGCAGCGCAGCGTCCATTGGCCCATAAGTGTTAATCCATACCGTCCCGGCCCGGAGCCTGCGGGAGAGTTGATGGGCCTTCTTGATGTCGCGCGTCCAAATCGCCGCCGCAAGACCGTACGCCGTCTCGTTTGCCAAGGCAGCCACCTGATCGAGATCATCGAAGCTCAGTGCGGCCAGAACCGGGCCAAAAATCTCCTCGCGGGCAATCGTCATGTCGTTCTTGACCCCGCCAAAGACAGTCGGCTCCAGGAAAAAGCCCTTGCCATTACCAACGCTGACACGGTTGCCCCCGGCAAGCAGTTGCGCACCTTCGCTCTTGCCGGCTTCGATGTAACGCATAACCGTATTCATCTGCTCCTGGCTCACGATCGCACCCATGCGGGTCTTGGGATCAAGGGGATCACCGGGTTGCATCTTGCGTGCCCGTGCCACCAGTTTGTCCATGAATTCATCGTGCGCCTTCGACTCGACAAACAACCGAGATCCGGCACTGCAGACTTCACCTTTGCCGTAGAAGATGCCGTTGATTGCACCCTTCACAGCCGCATCCATGTCGGAATCGGCAAAGACAATATTCGGCGACTTGCCGCCCAGTTCCAGGCTGAAACGTTTCAGCGTGTCTGCCGAGTTGCGGACAATCTCCTTGCCAACAGAAGTCGAACCTGTAAAAGCAATCTTGTCGATGCCCGGATGGCCTACCAACGCTTTGCCCGTATCCGGCCCGCCAGTTACGATATTGAGCACGCCGGGCGGCAATCCCGCTTCCGTTGCCAACTCGCCGAAGCGAAGTGCTGAAAGCGGAGTCTGCTCGGCCGGTTTCAGTACCATGGTGCAGCCGCACGCCAGCGCGGGTCCGAGCTTCCAGCTCGCCAGCAGCAGCGGGAAATTCCAGGCGACGATGGCGCCCACCACCCCGAGCGGCTCCCGAAGAGTATAGGTAAAGGCGCTCTCGAAGGTATTGATGGTTTCGCCGTGGATCTTGGTCGCCCAACCGGCGAAGTAGCGAAACACGTCGATGACCATCGGCAAATCGACGTAGCGCGACTCAAAAATGGGCTTGCCATTGTCTAGGGTCTCCAACTCGGCAAGCTCGTCGATGTTTTTCTCGAGATGATCGGCAATCTTCCATAGCAGCCGACCGCGTTCGCTGGCCGACAGCTTGCGCCACGGTCCGGAGAGGTCGTCGAAGGCGCGCCGCGCGGCGCTCACGGCAGCATCCACATCCGCGCCGCCAGCCTGGGCAATTTCGGTGAGGACCTCACCCGTTGCGGGATTTATGGTCGCGAACGTGTTGTCGCGAGCAGCATTCCGCCACTCACCACCGATGAGCAGTTTTCCTGGCGTAATGTTGGCCTTGGTTGCTGAGAGCATAAATTTTCAAAACATTCGTTGTTCCGGGCTGACTGACCTATCCTTAAGCCAGCACCCCGGACTGGCGCAAATAATCACGAGGGCCCTTCTCTTTCGCCCCGTGAAAATCCGTGCCAATCCGTGGCTAATCGCTTGCTATTTCGCTTTGAACACTGCAGGCCGCTTCTCCACATATGCGGCCAGGCCTTCCTTGGCGTCTTCGCTCTGGAAAAGCAGTTGCTGGTTCTCGCGTTCTACCGCGAGTGCAGACTCCATCGGAATCTCCCAACCGGTTTGGATTGAGCGTTTGATGCGACCCACGGCGCGCGACGCCTTGTTGGGCGGGCAGAACTGGCGTGCATATTCCAGCACATTTTGCAGGAAATTCTCCTTGGGGTACAAATCGTTGACGATGCCGTATTCCTTGGCTTCCTCCATGGAAAATGTGTTGCCGGTAACGATCAGCTCGATGGCTTTCGATTTGCCCACCATCCGCGAAAGGCGCTGGGTGCCGCCGGTCCCCGGCAGGACCCCGAGGTTGATCTCGGGCAACCCGATCTTGTCGGCAGTGGCTTCGCGCCCGATGCGGATGTCGGCGGCCATGGCGATCTCCAAGCCTCCGCCTACGGTATGGCCGTTCAGCGCGGCAATCACCAGTTTAGGGGTGTGCTCCAGGCGCAGCAACGTTTCGTTGGCATGGAGGCAGAAGTAGTACTTGAATGTGGGATCGACGCTGGACAGCATCTTGATGTTGGCGCCGGCGGAAAAGAACTTGTCGCCCGAGCCAGTCAATACTATGACGTGCACGTTGTTATCCATGCGCGCGGTCAGGATGGCTTCGTCAAGCTGACGGTTCATCTCATAGGTGTAGGTATTCGCCGGTGGATCGTCCATCGTGATGATGCCTACTCCGTTTTCGGCGCGAAAGGTAACCAGCGGCTTGGTGGATTCAACGGTTTGCGTAACAGTGGCCATTAGAGGTAGCTCCTTAGTATCAGTATCGGGTTGGATGTTCAGAAAGTTTGGAAGTTTCGGGGCGGGCATAACGCCGGACCGGAGACACGTCTAATGAGTTGCCGCCGGCGCTCAATAAACCATGGAGAAACAAGTCGCCCATAAATGTTGCGAGTTCTTCGGCATCGGCATCCGCCTTGGCATTATGCCACGTGTAGATCCAGTTCATCATGCCAAAGAGACTGAGCACCGCAAGGCGACTGGAAAACTTGAGCCCATGCGAAACTTTGAGCGCATCCAGGAGCTCGCGGCAAAGCTGATAATACTGGCGCTTGATGCTGTGAATTCCCTGGCCTAATTCCGGCCCCAGTACGCCGGCTTCGTGGGAAAGCACCTTCATGCCCTTCTGGTTCGCCAGAAAATACTCCAGGTGATTGCGGATGAAGATACGAATGCGCTCTTCGGGTTCTGCAACCCCCTTCAGCCGCTCCTGCGCCCGCTGCAGTATGGTCTCAAACGTATGCTTCTGAATTTCGTAAAGCAGCTTCTCTTTCGATTCGAAGTAGTAATAAAGACCCGCCAGTGAGGTGCCCGTTGCCCGTGACAAGTCGCGCATCGAAGAGGCCGCGTACCCTCGGTCGCAGAAAACCTGGGTGGCACTATCGAGTATCTCGGCCATGCGACGGTCATGGCGCGAGTCGCCGCCGGTTTCGTTCGTCGGCGGCTGTTTCTGGCGGTGAGTAGCAATTGCAACGGGACTCATGGATATCGAACGTTCGTTCTAAAGTATAGCAGAAGCTAATTCCCGGGACTCGTGGATTCGCGCCGGTCCGACCCGGGTAACTTTTCCTCCTGTCATTTGAAGTTCCACGTGCCTGTGTTGACGGACGGTGATGCGGCGCAACCAATGAACGTGGAGAGGTCTGCTGTTCTACAATGCCTTGTTCCACCCCCGGCTCCTGCTAAACCATGGCGCTGCCGAAGTTCTGGAGGCTAAATGAGCAAGTTGTATACCTGCGTGATCTTTCTAGCCCTCTTTCTTGTCATTGCTGCAATGGCAGAAACACCGTCACCTGTCGAGGCCAGGTCCGCGAACGGTATAGCGACAGTTGCGGAGGCCGAGCAGTTCATTTCGCAAACGGAAAAGGAATTGGATGACTTCAATACCAAGATCAATCACGCCTCGTGGGTAAACGAAACTTATATCACCTACGATAGTGACGCCATTCTGGCGGATTACAGTGAGCGATTCATCACATATCAGACGGAGTTGGCGCAAAGGGTGAAAAGGTTCGACAGCCTGAAGCTGCCTCCTGAATTGGACCGCAAATTCAAGCTGCTCAAACTCCAACTCTTCTCGTTGACCGACGCCAAGGAACGTGCGGAAGTGGCGCAAATATCCACATCGCTGCTAAGCGACTACGGGAAAGGGAAATACTGTCCCAAAACCGGCAAGCATGCCGATCACTGTCTGGCCATCAGCGAAGTAGAACAAATTCTGGCGGAAAGCCGTGATCCCGGTGAATTGGAAGACGTCTGGGCGGGATGGCAGGCCGTGGGCGCTCCCCTGCGGCATCGTTATGTTCGCTTTGTCGAACTGCAGAACCAGGGCGCGCGTGAAATGGGATACCCGGACATGGGCGCCTTCTGGCGTTCCGGCTACGACATGACGCCTGATCAGTTTACGGCCGAGGTTGAGCGCCTGTGGGAGCAAGTACGTCCGCTGTACGAATCGCTGCAAGCCTATGTTCGCACTCAGTTGATCAGGCAATATGGCCCGCAGGCGGTCAATAGAGAGGGTTTGATTCGGGCCGATTTACTGGGAAACCCCTGGTCGCAGGCCTGGGGCAACATCTACCCGCTGGTTGCACCCGGCGGCTCCAGGAATGCAGGCTACGACCTCACCCAGATCCTAAAGGAGAAGAAGATCGACGAACTCGGCATGGTCCATTATGGCGAGAACTTTTTCAAGTCACTCGGCCTGGCTCCGCTGC
>JBEKOS010000176.1:0-8148 GCA_049521535.1 Terriglobales bacterium
GAATAGGCATGCGCTCCCGGCAACCCCGGCGGGAAGGTCAACCCGTAGGGATTGGTAATCCCGTCGCCGCCCACATGGCATTGTCCACAAGCGAGATCAACATCCAACCAAGCTGCCGACGTATAGGTGGTGCCGTCCATAGGGGAATACTCGTTCTCAGTGTTCAGAGCTGTGATGCCCTGCGTGTAGAGCTGATTGGCCGTTGGGAACGTGAAGTAGTTTTGGTCAGAACTGATCCTGAATAGGTGGCTCGTGGCGGTTCCCAGAGCGGCCTGCATGTGGCAGGTAACACACGCGCCAGGGATGTCGGTGGGAGCTCCTGTGGGGAAGGGAGTGCCGGGCCCAGTCGGATGATTGATGGTCTGCATGATTGTCTGGGACAGCGTGTGGCAGGTATCGCACGTCTGCACAATCGGCGGTTGGGGAGGATTGGTTCCCGCTACCGTGCTCTGATGCGGATCGTGACACCCGGTGCATCCAAGGTTCTTGGTCGGATCGCCGGGACTCTCGCTGAATTGCGTGGAGTAAGTGCCCGAGATTGTAATCGACAGGTCCGCCGAGTGCTGCGCGTTTTGGATCAACGTACCGGTGAAACGGGCGTGCGGACTGTTGAGGAAGGCCTGGCCTTGTTCGTGGTCAACATACGGTTTGTAAATCCAACTGTTAGAAGAATTCGCGACACAGGTCGCGTAGGCCGAACCTGACAGGTCAGAGCAGTAGCCGTGATCCTTGGTGGTAAAACCGTTGGTGGGATTGATGCTGCCCGGGTTGCTTCCGCCAGCCATCGCAATGGTCTCTCCACGATGACACTCCATGCACAGCGGAGTCGCAGCTTCATTCGTAACCATGGTGGCTTGCAAACCGGCCCACGGGTGTGAACCATATCCCCACGCCGCCTGATGGCACCGTTCGCACTGAATGCCAGTCAAGTACCAGGAAGAAGTGCCGGTGGTTCCCGGAGCGACGAAACCGTCTGTGGGCATCCGCAAGAGTTTCGCATCGGGAATCGGGGTGACGTTATCGTTGGTGTTCGATGTGGGTTCGGGCGCCCAGTGATCGAAGTTGTAGCCGGTCGCATGACAGCGCGCACAATCGAAGTTGGCGGACGGGTAGTTATCGCCGCTGAAGCCCGTGTCGAAAACGGTATTGACGTGCGAGGCGACAGGATTGAGGGTACCGCCATAGTTCATCCACGCGCCCAGGATGTAGTAGAGATTTCGCACTCCACCGGCCGCCGCTGTCGGGGCGACCGGGGTGTAGGGAACCGGGGCGTTCGCATTGGGCAGGGTGTACCAAGGATACTGACACTCCGGATCGACTACTGGCAAGCCATTCTGCACCTGCGTCGAAACGGGATTGCACCAGCCAATGGTGATCTGCCCGTTGACCCAGTTGTAGATGCTGCCGGACTGATAGTGGTCATCCGTAGTCAGGTAGAGGTTGCCATCGGGGCCGCCCCAAAGGGCGGTTGGGGCGATCTTGCGTAACGTGTTCTTATGACCCGTTTGGAGGTAGGGAAGGTTGTCCGTACCGTAGTGACAACCCAAACATTGATTTTCGTCGGAGTAATTAATCGTCCACCCTCCGGCGCCGTTGTTGGACGCGCCGTCCCCGTGGTAAACCTGCCCAGTCGTGTTGTTTATGTAAGTAAGATCGTCCACCGGCTTGCAACCTTGAGTCAGGTAGCACTGTGCATAGGAATTGAGAGGACATACCGCCGGGAAAGCCAGAACTAGGATTGCAAGCAACAAGGGAACTTTCGGCTTGGCGTTCATGATCATCTCCGCATTTGAATTAGCATCCTGTCAAGGGATGGCAAAGAACCGGTTTCAAAACTGGTGTTCGAGCTTTGTTTACTGGGAGAGACTCCGAAACACGATGGAGCGCGGCTCGAGTCTTCCATGGAATGGTGGTGAATCCGTGGAAGGTCTGCCCGACAAAGGCAAGCGACCGACTGCCGATCACACACGGGGTCTCCTTAGGGAGCACCGACCGCTACACAATGCTCCCGAAGAGGCACACGGGAACACTATTGAGTGTGTATAGCAATGAAAAGCAAGTTCCGTCCGTGATGAGAAGCACAGACCAATGTGACTGTTATCACGACGTGCTAGGAGCAGGCCCAACGCGGGTCTTCACGGGCGGCCATTTCACTAGGTGGCAGAGTCCGGCGCGGGATCCCGCTTCGCGGAATCGCAGGTTCAAATCCCTTCTGTTCGACAAATACAGCACCTGCAAATAATGCAGAGGGTGCTTCAGCGCATTGTTCTGAATGCGGTGCATCAGGCGGCAACCGATTCGCGATTTGCAGGAAACCAGCGCCCGCCTGCAGTTAGCTGCCAAGCGGCGTCAAGCGTACGTGTTCGTGCAGAAGGTCGCTCCCGGTGGTTCCGTTAGCGCAGACCTTGGCGAACAGCGCATCCGCATCAGTCAATTCCACGCCCGCGAATGAATTCGCTGCAGAGCGATTGACTTCGTTGATCCTGTACGATCAGGGCTGGACCGGATCTGGATCCGTGGGCCTAACCGCGTCGCCAGACCCGTTACCATCCAGCCCTGGCAGTCCTCGGGTGTTCATTCAGTGATCGTTAGAGCACATCAATCACGCCGAGGAAAGCAGAACTCCATACACAGACATCACCGTCAGGCAATTTGCCGAGGGCTCACCCTTTCTGTCCCTTGGCCGTAGCCTTCGCGCTCTCTTTTGCCTGCGTGAGCATCTGCTGGACCAGGTCTCTCTGCGGGAAGTCGGGATGGTACTGCAGCAGTTTTTCCCATGCGGCCACCGCACCATCGGCATCATTCTTGCCTTTCCACTTGATGATGCCAATGTTCATCAGTGTGCCCGCATGCTTGGGATCATACTTCAGCGACTGGTTGAGCTGCGCCAGTGCTCCATCCACATCGCCGGTATAGTAGAGGCAGGATGCGTAGTCGGCACGCACCGCAATGTTCTTCGGATCGTTCTGCAGCGATTTCTCGAAGTATCCGGCGGCATCCTTGAATTGATGAGCGCTCTTATAGAGCAGGCCAATCTGGTTTGCCAATTTCGAGTTTTTGGGATCAGCCTGAAACTTCGCCAACAGCGGGGCGACCTTCGCATCCGCCATTCGCTTCATGTCGTCCAATGTGGGCGTTTCTCTTGGCATCTGCGGTGATACTTTCATTTGGCCGGGGGAGCCAGGCATCGAGGGAGAAATAGGGCCAGTCGACTCTCCTCGTACAGAGGCAACACTAGTGGGCGCGGGTGCCGAACCTCGGAGCAGGTAGCCAGCCAAGATTCCCATCGCCAGACATGTCGCGCACATCACAGCCAGTTGTTTTGGCTGCCAACTCTGTTTGGAGGCGGCGGGCACATTCGGTTCATCTACCATTCATAAACTCCTGTTTGTTCGTCTCCAGCCTAACCGCACCGACCAAACCCTACGAAGGCCCCCAATGCGGAGTGCACTGACATTGCCAAAGCCGATGCTCTCTACGACTCGGCCGATTGTAGTACTGATTTCAGTAATTTATGATCAGGCTGCTGAAGATTTTAACCGCAAAAGGGATTGCGAATCGGGTGATTCTCCTCACCAAAGGCGCATTTTGCCGCTGCACTCGTCTCGCGACCGTTCGTGCTTTGTGGCTCAACTTCTTGTTAATAAGGTGCTTACTTGTCGTGCGGTGCTGGCATCGCGATTGCCATTCACCCACATGAACTGCTCCGTCACGATATTCTAACCTTAACCAGGAGCCTTGAACCTTGAATGCTGTGCAGGAGTTGCTCGCCCTTTTGCGAATCCGGCTACTGCAGCTAGGCGCTTTGGTTGTTTTGTTGGCCGGAGTGGGAGTAATCGCCTTCCATTTGAAGTTCTCGGTCCTTGACCTCGATATCTGGTGGCATCTTAAGGTTGGCGATTGGATCTGCGAACATCTGGCGGTTCCACATACTGGGATCCTGTCGCGCACCGCCGCTAATCGCCCGTGGGTCGCTTACAGTTGGGGCTATGAAGTGTTGCTCTCGCGGGCCTACGCCTGGTTTGGTCTCCTCGGTATCGGCATTTTTGGAACCTTCCTCACTTTGGCCGTCGCATATGCCGTTTATTGGATGATTCGCCGTCTTTCCGGTCGGTTTTGGCTGGCGTGCGTATTCACCGGTGTAGTTTGCTCGGCGTTCTTGTTCAACGGAATGCCGCGTCCCTTTTTCTTTTCAATCGTATTGTTCGCAGTGACATTGACGCTCCTACTGGAGGCGAACCGCAACGGACGTGTGCAAGATCTCTATTGGCTGCCACTAGTTTTTCTGGTCTGGGCAAATCTTCACATCCAGTTTATCTATGGTTTGTTCCTGGTTGGTCTGTTCGTTGGCGTGTCTGTAGTGCAGCGACTGGCGGCCAAACTCGGGATCGCTCCCGGTTTCTTGCTTCCTCCCGCGCTTCCTACAGAAAATTTGGTTGTCGTATTCGCTGCCTGCGTGCTTGCAACAGTAGTGGGCCCCAATTTCTATCATCCGTATCAGGCGGTTTACGAATATTCGAAAGCGAAGTATACATACTCCGTTATCATCGAACTCCAGCCGCTCACCTTCCTTGGGTATAGCCATTACGCCGAACTTTTGCTCACGGCGGGGGGGTTCTTTGCAGTGGGCTGGCAAAAGAAGCTCGACCCATTCAAGCTGGTGTTGCTGATTGTCGCGAGCATGGCTGCTTTTCGCACCATGCGCGACGCCTGGTTTATCAGTATTTCGGCTGCGGCTTGCATTGCGGAATTACCTAAACCGGAAGTTCAGCGCGACCGGACCGAAACTTGGCCGGAGAAACTTGGCGTTGCGGTAACCGTCGTCGTTCTGTTGGCACTGCTTTCCCGTGGCACCGACTTCAACCAGCGCGGCTTCGATCAGGCGATCAGCGCCGAGTATCCGGTAAATGCAGTCAATTTCCTTCGACGCAATCCCGTACCCGGCCCGCTCTACAACAATCTCAACTGGGGTGGCTTTCTGATGTGGTACATGCCCGACTATCCCGTGGCGATTGACGGTCGCAACGATCTCTATGGAGACGAAATGGATCGCATCTTCTTTGATTCCCAAAACGCCGCCGAGTCTTATACTACTGACCCCTATCTCGACGAATCAGGCGTAGTATTATTGGACTCCCGGCTTCCTCTAGCCAAGATATTGACGATTGATCCGCGCTTCCAGTTGGTTTATCGGGATCAGATTGCGACTGTGTACGCCCGGCGTCAGGGCGAAGTCAGTACTCGCTGATCTCGCTTCTTGGATCAAATTCGATTACGGCAACGCCCTCAAAGGTACCGAGCACGTGAGTAATATGGGTCGTCGAAGCCAGGCTGACGAGCCATTGCAAAGTTGGATAGGACGGCCCGAAACCCAGCGCAAGGAATCGCTCGTGGTTAAGCGCCGCCCGTAAGACAAAACGCCTGCCGATAAGCCGGGCCTGTTCATTCAAGGCACGAGGCATGGGAACGACGGTGGTATGGACCTTGTAGTAGCTCAAAGGTGAGAACAGCGCGCTCTCGCCGGCCGGTCCGGCCGGCATACTCTGAAAGTCCGATTCCGGCAGGTCGCTGCAGATTACCAGCGAGGCGCCGTCCCGGGCGGCATTGGCATCAGCAGCCTCCAACGCATACTTCCAGGAATAGCCATGGAAGTGGGCCATGGGCGAGGCGTAAAACTGATATGCGCTGCCGATCACGAGCGCAACGCAACCCAGAACGCGCAGCAGCCGGGAATCGATCAGCACGAAGATCCATGCCCAACTCAGGGCGATACCTGGAACCGCAACGCCCTCGTAACGCTCGACAAAAACGTGCAGCGGCGTATTCACCGAGACCAAATACAAGATCGCCGCCGGAACCACAGCCAATGCCGCACACAGCATGAATTGCCGGACACTCTTGCCATTAGGGGCTGTAAGTTTGCGCGTCAGCGCCGCGACAAATACGACCGCTACACAAATAAACGGGACGATGCCAGGGCCAATCGCCTGCAGGAAAAGTTTGAAGGTTGGCGTTTCAGAAAAAATATGAGTATTCCTTGTCTGGTGCAGATACCACAGTCGTGAAAAAACGGGAATCACGAGCAGGGCGAAGCAGCCCACCGCCGCTGCCACTTGTCTCAGATCCTTGAAGGGTGAATGCCACTGATCCAGGAAGTAGGCGATCACAAAAGCAGCAACTATCGTGCCGAACAAGTAATGAAAATAGAAAATGGCGGCGGACGTGACGCCAAGCAGGACAGCGTATGAAACCTTATGGGTCTTGGACCAGCGCAGAAAACAAAAAATCGCCAGATTGGTGATTAGCATGGCAAAGGCGTAGGGGCGAACGTCGATGGCGGCAAAGACAATCCGACCGTCGAGGATGAACAAAACGGTCGCCACAGCGGCCACTTCGCGGTCAAACAATTCGCGTGCACAGCGGTAGAGGATATAGGTTGCAGCGAGCATCGCAAGGATAGTAGGAATTCTCAGTACAACTTCTCTGCTGCCGAAGAGTGCGTTCGTGAGCCACAGTATGTAGAAATATGCGGGAAAGGAGTTTAGTGCTATGGATCTCGCCCATATCAGTTTGAAACCGCCTGCAATGGTCCAATATGAGCCCGTTTCATCCAGCCACAGCGGCGCCCAAACCGCGAGAAACCAGACCGACAGGGATACGAGCGTGGCCAGGCTGAAAACAAAGAACCCAAGCTGCTCAATGTCCCATCGCTGCTTTGACGGTGCGTCCATTTCGATCGAGCCGTTTGTTCCCCAACTGGGAAGGCCTCAACTCTTTCTCCTGAAAATGCGAATCTCCAAGTTCGGCCGGCGATGCCCTCGGGCCTCATCGCCCCAGAAACAGTGAGCCTCCAGATCGGACCGTTGGATTATGGAGGCATCTGCGAAGCTGTTGGAATAGTGCGATTCCAGATTGACCATTTCGGCTATGCCGGCTTCTTCAAAACCTTCGAAAACATATCGATTCATCCAAGTTGCCAAGTTAACAAGCTGCGGGGCCCCAGGGCGGACGGCCCAGGAAGTCCAGATATTCACCACAACCACGTACGCAGGCTGGTTGGCTTCGACCTCCTGCATCATTTGCTTCTGCATTTCCGACCAATAGGCTTGATCTTCCATCAGGCTGAAGGTGTAGATATAGCCGCTGGCAGAATGGCGCTGCGCGTAAAAATAAATCTCCGGCTCCGAGCCGAACACCATAATTGTGTCAGTCGGCGCGGTATGCTGGCGCAGGTACTCAGCGATTTGTAACGCTTCCGGAAACGGGTGTGCGGGATAGCATAACCGGCATGCCTGGATCGGAGTCAGCTTAAAGTAGAAGTCGGCGTTACGGTGAATCGCCAACATCCATGCGGCGGCAAACACGCACACAGGAAGGACGCGCAGCCAGCGAGAAGTGAACTTTGCAGTGAGTAAGCGGGTGGCAGACACAACGGCAATAGCAATCAGGATGGCAACCGCGGGCATCATCAGCACAAAATAGTGTGGACGGAAATAAAGGCCGGGACACACCGCGGCGCATGAAAATAACACTAGCCCGAAGACAAACAGGGCACGGCGGCGGACGATGGGATCCCAGAACACCGCGGAAATGCCCACCAGTGCGAGCGCCCAGAGCCAGGGCAGGAAGACCAGCAGGTAGGAGAAGTTTTTCGTCAGCTCTTCGACACCCCTGCGCAAGGGCTGAACCGCGGCGTACTGGCGTGCATAGGCAAAAGTCCAGAACCAGAAGCTCTGAAACACCCCCGCGTGATAGAGCAGAGCGCACGTCACTGCGAACGGCAGTACTCCACCGAATAGAAAGGCGCCCATCTTCATTGCCCATGGCGCCCATTTGGACCCGTTCTCCGGCCGACATTTGGCCGCCAGATAGAAGAACGCAAATGCGCCCAGGAAAATCCCGGGCTGTTTCATCAAAAAGCCGATGCCAAACGCCAGGCCGCTCCAGAAAAAAATAGCTGGACGCCGCGTTTCTTCGGCTCGCAAGGCCAGGACCAACCCCACGAGCGCTGCCAGCATGACGAAGTGAGTGGCGTGTGCCGCAAATCCGAGCACGCCCTGGTGCGTGGAGAGTAAGGCGTAACTCGCGCCCGCTATCGTCCCGGCCAGCACTCCAAAGAGGCGTGCCGTAACTATGTAGAGCAGGATG
>JBEKOS010000177.1:0-8130 GCA_049521535.1 Terriglobales bacterium
TAAATATGTCAACCAGAAACTTAACCGGGCGAAACGCCAAGTCTCGGACGTTCAGCCGCGAGACACTGCCTTTCTCCGTTGATCACTATTCCACGGTGACCGATTTGGCCAGGTTTCTCGGTTGGTCCACATCACACCCGCGGCGTACGGCGATGTGGTAGGCGAGCAGTTGCAGCGGCACGATTTCCAGTATAGGAGAGAGCAGTTCCGGTGCCGCCGGTACATAGAAGACATGATCGGCGAACTCCCCGATTTCCTCGTCACCCTCCGTGGCAATTGCGATTACCTTGCCCGAGCGGGACTTCACTTCGCGAAGATTCGATGTGGTCTTGTCATAGCGCAGTACTGAAGCGGGATCGTTGCGATCGCAGGTAGCCAGGATTACGACGGGCAAGTTCTCGTCGATCAGGGCGTTCGGGCCGTGCTTCATTTCGCCGGCCGGGTAACCCTCGGCGTGGATATAAGAAATTTCCTTGAGCTTGAGGGCTCCTTCCAGCGCAATGGGATAGTGTATGCCGCGGCCGAGGAACAAGAAATCCGACGAGCGGCTATAAACTTTGGCCAGGTCCTCGGTTTCCTCTTCGCGTGCCAGAATTGATTCCAGCTTCGCAGGAATATGCGCCAACTCCAATATCCACTGGCGCGCCAGCTCGGACGTAATCTGCCCGCGCTTCTCCGCCAGGTAAAGCGAAAACAGAAACAGCGCCGTGAGTTGACCGGTAAAAGCCTTCGTGGAGGCAACACCGATTTCAGGTCCAGCGTGCGTGTAGATGGTGCCATGTGCTTCCCGCGTTACCATGGAGCCAACTACGTTACAGATGGCTACCGTCTTTGAGCCCTTCGACTTGGCCTCGCGCTGGGCGGCAATGGTGTCGGCAGTTTCCCCGGACTGGGTAATCAGCATGGTCAGCGAGTCGGTACCCAGAATGGGATCGCGGTAGCGAAACTCGCTGGCATAGTCCACATCAACCGGCACGCGCGCCATGTGCTCAATCATGAACTTGCCGGCCAGCGCGGCATGCCAACTGGTGCCACAGGCGGCGATGCTCATCTCCTTCAGGCTGCGGAACTCGTCGTCGCTGATCTCCATTTCGTCGAGGAACACATTGCCCGTGTCTAATGAGACACGGCCGAGCGTGGTATCCCGAACTGAACGGGGTTGCTCGTAGATCTCCTTGAGCATGAAATGCTTGAACCCGCCCTTCTCCGCCATGATCGGGTCCCACGTGATGTGCTGCACCTCACGTTCGATGGGATTCCCGTCAAAATCGGTCAGCCGGACTCCGGTCGGCGTGATGACCGCCAGATCGCCGTCGGCAAGGAAGAAAAGGTCGCGCGTGTGATACAGAATCGCAGGCACGTCGGAAGCGACAAAGTACTCGTCCTTGCCCAAGCCAATCACCGCGGGCGGCCCGTTGCGCCCGGCCACAATGGTGTTAGGCTCATCCACAGCGATCACTGCCAGGGCGAATACACCGGTGAGCTCTTTCACCGCTTTGCGCACTGCTTCCTCTAATGAAATTACCGGGCCGTCCTTCTTGCTGCCGTAGAAATGCTTCTCGATCAGATGGGCGATGATTTCCGTATCTGTCTCGGTCGTGAACTTGTGGCCTTCATCGCGCAGCTTCTTCTTGAGCGCGACATAATTCTCAATAATGCCGTTGTGCACCACTACGATGCGCCCGGTGCAATCGCGATGGGGATGGGCGTTCTCCTCCGTAGGCCGTCCGTGGGTGGCCCAGCGCGTATGGCCAATGCCGTAGGTGCCGTCGAGCGGTTTAAGCCGGATCACTTCCTCCAGATTGCGCAGCTTTCCCTCAGCGCGGCGTACCTGAAGTCCGGTGCCGTTCCCTGCGACGGCAATACCGGCAGAATCATAACCGCGGTACTCAAGGCGCCGCAATCCATCGATGATGACAGGAACCACACTCTTGCTTCCAACATATCCGACAATGCCACACATATAAGGCCAATCCTTGGTCGTCAGTACTCAGTTGCCAGTTGCCCTGCCGCCAAATGCAGGTGCGTCCCGGCGACTGGCCGCTAATTCTCCAAACGAAATTGAAATTCTTCGATTACCGGGTTGGTCAGTACTTCCCGGGCAATCCGCTCAACCTCCGACTGTGCATCCGCCTGGTCGAGTCCAACAAGGTCGAGCTCGAAATACTTTCCCTGCCGCACATCGCCGATGCCCCGGTAGCCCATTTTCTTTAACGCGTTCTGGATAGTTTTGCCTTGGGGATCGAGCACAGTTTTCTTGAGCGAAACATAGACGTAGGCTTTCATGCTATTTGCGATTATACCGCGCAAGGCATTTAACCACGGAGAGGCGGAAATCAGGGAAAGGAAGAACCAGCTTGCAAAAAACAGGTACTGCTCAACTTGATCCGGCTAATCGCGATGCAGTATGTGCACTCCGTGGCAAAAGCTTCTACAGGCCGAACAGTTCGCGGAGGTGTTTGGTTTGTGCGCGACTTACGGGGACTTCGGTCTGGCCCTTATCCGCCATGCGCAACTGGTACGAAGACTTGAACCAGGGTACGACTTCCTTTATCCGATTGATGTTCACCAGGTATGAGCGGTGAGCGCGCCAGAACAACTTTGGATCGAGCGAAGAAAGCAATTCCTCGAGAGTGCGGCAGTTGGATTGGCCCTCCATCGTGGAGGTAACCACGCTGATGATCCCGTCTTCAATGGAGGCAAAGCAAATGTCTTTCTGGTCGGCCAGAAACAACCGGCCTGCTGATTTGATTAGGACCTTGGAAGTAGCTTGTGGTTTCTGCGATTCCAACAACCTGACCACGGCGTCGAGTTTGTCCGCAGGGCTGGATTGGACATGTTCACGTGCCTTTTGGACTGCCTGGAGCACCCGTTTCTTGTCGAAGGGCTTTAGTAAGTAGTCGACGGCGTTTACTTCGAAGGCCTTTACCGCATACTGGTCAAAGGCGGTCGCAAAAATGATCTGCGGCATGGGAACGCGTTTGTCCAACAGCTTCTTGAGTACTCCGAAGCCATCGAGTCCTGGCATTTGAACATCGAGAAACACCAGATCGGGGGCATGTTCTTTGATCAGGCTTACCGCATCGACGCCGTTGTGTGCCTCGGCCCGGATTTCCACATCGCCTGCGTTCTTCAACAGGTAAGCCAACTCGTCACGCGCCAACTGTTCGTCGTCGACTATCACCGCTGATAAAGGCATTTCTCTCAACTCCAACTGCAGAGGATGGCTGACACTTGAGTATGCACGGAATCCGCAGCCAGGGTCAACGTAAACCGGCGAAATGGGTGGGCCCGTATTGTGACGACCATGCATAGAATCCTAAGACGTTCGGCATCTGAGAGTTATTAGGAGGCTCTTATGATTCGAAAACTGAAATCTGGCGAGTACCGTTTGTACTCGAGAAAGAAAGACTCCAAAACCGGAAAGCGGCGAAACCTTGGTACTTTCGGCACTCGAAAGGCTGCGGAAGCTCATGAGCGCGCGGTCCAGTACTTCAAGCGCCACTAGAAGTTGCCGGCATTTCAAAGTGGTACCCTGATGATATTGACACCGCATGGACTCGATGGTACGTTTTCGCTACGGCCTCATGTGGTAAGTCAAGGGGGAATCGTTCGTGCCGGCGCAGGACCTATTCACTAACATAGCGGGATATGAATTTAAGGAACTGCTGGGCGGGGGAGGATTTGGCGCCGTCCGCCGGGCTGTCGACAAACTGGGCCGCGATGTTGCTATTAAAGTGCTTACGCTCGAGGTGGACGGCGACGAGCGCGAAGCGTCCAACCGCCAGTTCCTGAAAGAGGCTACCACTCTCGCCAAGCTCAACCACCCGAACATCGTCACACTGTTTGCATTCGACATCGATTCGACCGGCCGGCCTTATCTGGTCATGGAATTTGTCCCGGGGACTCCGCTCCACAAACTCATAAGGACCGGAGAGCTTCACCTGGTAGAAAAGCTATTCGTCATTTTGCAAGCCGCTCAGGCGCTCCACTTTGCGCACAGTGCCCGGCCGAATCCGGTAGTGCATCGCGATGTCAAGCCGCAAAACCTAATCGTGAAATCGGATTGCACTCTGAAGCTGATCGACTTTGGCATTGCGCATCAGCGCGGCACGAAATCGCTTAGTGCGAGCGATATTGCCGGTACTTTTCCCTATATGTCGCCCGAACATTGGCAGCCGCCGGTTTCGCCGTGGGGCGATGTTTTCTCTCTGGGAGTGGTGTTCTTCGAGTTGCTGACCGGTCACACTCCATTTGCCAGTGAGCAGGACACCATTGCTTCCGCTTACAAGAAGATCGTCAGCCAGGAACCAGCGCCTCCGCTCTCCGAATTCGGGAGTTTTCCAGATGGACTGGACGAAGTGACGGCCAAAGTCCTTGGCAAGCAACGCCTCAACAGTTACGAGGACGCTCAGGAGTTTGGCCTGGAGCTGGCACGGGTTTTTCACCGGGTAAAGGGGCCGTTTTTTGCAGAACGAATCTCAGCGGCAAAGGAGGCCCTGGACGGCAGCGACTACGATCGCGCCTTTAGTTTGGTTGCCCAGGTTCTCGCCATGGAGCCCGGCAACGACGAGGCCGTGATGCTGCAAGCACAGATCAGGCGCTCGCGATGGGAAAGTGAGACCCGGGTGCAGATTCGCGCCATATGCGATCGCGCCGAAGAAGCATTGCTGGGCAGGCAATTCGACGCCGCAGAGCAGGCCCTTGAGGAAGCCCGGCGCATCGATCCGCGAAGTCAGACTTTGGCTAGCCTGCAGTCCAGGTTAACCCAGGCGCTGGAGCTAAACCGCAAGATCCAGGAACTGGTTGCGCAGGCGGGCCAGCAGCAAAAGTCGGGACGTATCCAGACAGCAGTGCGCTTGCTGGACGAGGCGCTCATTCTTGACCGCGCGAACACTGCGGCTTTGAACCGCCGTGCGGAACTGGAGCGAATTCTTGCCCAGGAGTACCAGCTTTGCCAGCACGCGCGCGAGATTCTGGATCAGCACCAATTCGAAGAGGCGTTTGGACTGATCAGGCAGGCCGAGGCTCTTGCGCCTGATTCCGAGCGGGTGAAGGCGCTTAAGGAACTGGCTGTCGATCTCCACCGGGAACAGACGGTGCGTGAAGAGGTAGATGGTTGCTACACGTCGGTCCAGGCATTGGTCGAAGCGGGTGATCTCGATGCTGCTCGCCGGGAACTCGATCCGATACTGACAAAATATCCTGACCAGAAGAGACTGCTGGAACTGCGCTCGCGAATCGCGAGCCTGTCCGAGAATGCGCAAAGGGAACAGGCGACGAGGGTCGAATGTGCGGCCGCGGAGCGCGAATTGAGTGAGGGAAATACGGCCGCTGCAATTGCGCGGATTGTGCACGCGCTGGAACAGTTTCCAGCGGACGAACGCCTTCTTCAACTGCAAGACTCGGCTCGTCGTCAGCTCTCCTCCCAGGCAAGGGTTAAGAAGAGGGCGCTGTTTGAGGCCCGTGCCCGGGAGTCCCTCGGCGTGGGTGATGCGGCTGGAGCCATCATCACTCTGGAGATGGCCTTGGCGGAATTCGCGAATGATGATTCGCTGATCGAGTTGCTCAAGGAGGCACGGGCCAGGGAATCCGTGGTCAAACAGCCTGTCCCCGCTCTCGAACCAGTGATTACGCCGGCGGCGCCAGGGAGGACTTCACAACGTGTGATGATACCGGTGCCTATCCAACCGGCGGCGGATTCGCTGGCGAACGAACCAGAAATTGAAAGGACAGCGCCCGTTGCCAGCGTGCCAAAATCACCTGAAAGCTCTCCTAAAGGGAGCCGTCTCATGGTTTGGGCAGGGCTGGCGGTTGTGATTCCTACGGTAGTGTTTGGATATTTTCTGATGCACCGAAAAGCAGTAGCGGCTCCTGTCAGTGTCAGCGCGACTGCCAAACCTGGCCAAGGGAGCCCGGCCAATCCTACCTTGCAGGCTACCGAAACGCAAAACGCTGCTTCGCAGCCGACGCTGTCGCCGGGCGAAAGTCAGCCTGTGATTGATCCCCAGCTTATTGCTGCACAGGTCAAGGCTGCGCTGGAGAAGGGAAATGCGCATTTTGATCAGGGAGAATACCAGGCTGCGATTGATGCATATCAAAAGGGTTTGGAGGTGGACCCGTACAATATCGAGTTGTTGAGGAAGGTTCAGGATGCGCAAAGCGCATGGGAAACCGAAAACAGAGTGGAAGGCTCGACAGGAGAGACCGCTCAAAGAGTCCGCGTAGCGCCGGATGTCATGAAAGGGATGCTTACCAATATGGTAAAACCTGTTTACCCGCCATTGGCCAGCAAAGCCCGTGTACAGGGAGATGTTGTCTTGAAGGCGTTCATTAATCCAGATGGTATCGTGGAAAGCTTGAGCCTGATCAAGGGCCACCCGATGCTGGCGCCCAGTGCCATCGAGGCGGTAAAGCAATGGCGCTACCAGCCGTATCATATCGGTGAACGACATGTTTCGGTCGAGACCACGATTACCGTGAAATTTTCGCTCTCAGAACAATAGGAATTGATCTTTCACCGCTCGTCGGCATGACGGGACGCCAATCAGATAGCAAAATGAAATTGAGCATGGTGGTGGGAATGGCAAGACTTATCCAGGATTGCAATGGTCCGCACTCTTCCGCGACAATTCGTCGTGCGACTGCGGCGGTGGCGCTTGTACTTTCGGCCATGCTGCTCGTGCCTGCATCTGCTGCGCATGATACCTCCAAGCCACTGACACTGCAAAGCGTTCAGGAGCTTCTGAATGGCAAGGTTCCTCCAAGGCGCGTAGGCCAGATCGCACAGGAACGCGGCATTGACTTCGCACTGACTCCGGCGATCGAAACACAGTTGCGAGAGACTTTCCGCCGCAATGGCATTGAAGCAGCGGCAGGCGACGATTTGTTAGGAAAGCTGCGTAAACTCGCATCGAACGCAAAATCCACCGCAGTTGATTCCAGTTTGACAAATGCGGCCCCCGGCATGCTCGTCGTCGTCACCGATTTCCCATGCACCTGGATACTCGATGGAGTGGAAAAGGGCCGGCTGGCGGTCGATGTTCCTGCCAAAGTGCCGGTGGCATTTGGAAAGCACCTAATTCGGGCCGTTACACTTGACGGTGCCGACCATTGGGAAACCCAGGCTGATATCTCGAAACCGCAGGAAGAAGTTGTCGCCATTGAGTTGAATGCAGTTCGCGCCAACCGGCAGAAACAGTCGGGCACCGAGGGCGCGCCTGTCGCTGCCCCGTCGGCTGCGGAAAGTGCCGACATTTTTGCCGACCACTCCTCGGGCTTGGTGTGGGCCAGCAGGGACAATGGCGAGGACGTGGACTGGAACGATGCCAACACCTACTGCCAGGCGCTAAAGCTGGGAGGATACTCCGATTGGAGACTTCCCAACATCGACGAATTGCAGAAAATGTATGACCCGAAGCCCAACGCACACGGTTTTTCGGTGAAGGGCAATATCGCCCTGTCGGGCGGCTGGTGCTGGAGCACAACCCAAGAGCGGCCCGGGCGGGCGTTTGGGTTTCTCTTCCGCAGCGGCAAGCGTTTTGCCAGCGGGGAGGATGCCAGCCTCGACGGCCGCGCCTTATGCGTGCGGCGAGCGGGGAAGTGAGGTAACAGCAAAACACCGTCCCAACTTATGCGGCTTCCAGGGCTAGCGCCATCCCCATTCCGCCACTAATACAGAGCGTGGCTGCGCCTTTCTTGGCGCCGCGACGGAGCATTTCGTGCAACAAGGTAGTCGTGATGCGCGCGCCCGTACAGCCGATCGGATGTCCCAAGGCTATTGCGCCGCCGTTTACATTAAGGCGTACCGGATCCAGGTGCAATTCGCGGTCACAAGCGATGACCTGCGCGGCAAAGGCCTCGTTCAATTCGATCAAGTCGTAATCCTGCGACTTCCAGCCCGTCTTTTCCTGCAGTTTATGCATGGCTGGGACGGGACCAATGCCCATGGTGCGCGGATCCACGCCGGCTTGGCTCCAAGCCACGATGCGTGCCATCGGCTTCAGGCGATTCGTCGAAACGAAAGCTTCGCTAGCCAGCACCAGAGCAGCGGCACCGTCGGTAATGCCGGAGGAATTTGCCGCCGTGATGGTCCCGCTCGATGAGAAAACCGGAGTTAGCTTCGCCATC
>JBEKOS010000178.1:0-8127 GCA_049521535.1 Terriglobales bacterium
CGCCGCTGAGCGACTTGTCGCGGAAATTCACGATCGACTGGGCCAGTTCGCTATAGCGCTGTTGCGCGTCGCTACCGAGATGGAGCGGATCTGTCTTCATCAGGTAGTCCGAAAAATCGAGCACGCTGGCATTATTAATGTCTTTCTTGTCCGCGGGCGGATTGGGAGGCTCCAGGGCCTGAATGATTTGATTCTTGCCCATATCCAGCGCGGCTTCGCTCGTCTCGCGCTGCGCCAGCGACAGTAGAATTTCATTATTGGCCGCCTGGCCAAAAGCCTGATTCTTGACGTCATGGAGGCCGGCACGATCCATGGCGGCGCGGATGGCGTTGTCATCCGGTGTATGTGCGAATTTCACGGTGACAATCGTGCCGCCGCGAAAATCCACGCCCAATGGAACGCCATGCCAAAAGACCATGGACAGAATGCCGGCAACGCTGAAGATCAGCGAGAACGCCAGGAAGTACCACTTGTATTTCAGAAACTGAATATTAGTATTGCGGAATAACTCCACGTTTACCTCTTGCTATCGGCTCCCGGCCATCGCTATTTCGACGCCAGGAGGAAGAATGTCTGCTGCCCTCCGAGAATTGGCAGCCTGCAACCAGTGTCAAATGCTCAACGCCTCGCCCCGCTGCATCCGGTTCAGGCCGTTATCAAAGATCACGCGGCTCACCCATACGGAGGTAAACAGATTGGCAAGCAGTCCAAAAGTCAGGGTAACGGCAAATCCTTTTACCGGACCGGTCCCGAACATGAACAGGATGGCGGCGGAAACTATGGTCGTCACGTGCGTATCCACAATGGTGATCCAGGCATGGGCGAATCCCTGCTCGACCGCGCTGGGCGGCGTCTTGCCATTCCGCAACTCTTCCCGGATACGCTCGAAGATGAGCACATTGGAATCCACGCCCATGCCGACCGTCAGGATCACTCCGGCAATTCCGGGCAGCGTCAGCGTCGCCCCGAAGAAACCGAGGAATCCGAGCAGAATCACCAGGTTCAGGATTAGCGCCACATCCGCATTGATGCCGGCGCCGCGGTAGTAAACCAGCATGAAGATCAGCACCGCAACCATGCCGATAATAGCGGCGCGCACGCCATCGCGGATCGAATCCGCACCCAGGGACGGCCCCACGGTGCGCTCTTCAAGATAGATGATTCCCGCCGGAAGGGCGCCCGAACGCAGCACCATGGCCAGATCTTTCGCCTGCTGCTCGCTGAAGCTGCCGGTAATGCGTCCTTCGTCGTGAATCTGTTCCTGAATGGTGGCGACTTCCTGCACCTTATTATCGAGCACCACCGCCAAAGACTCGCCGACATGGGCCCCGGTAAATGCGGCAAAACGTCGCCCGCCTTCTCCCGTCAGCATGAAGCGAACGGCAGACTTGTTGTACTCGTCGCGCGTTGGCTCAGCGTCGCGGAGATCGCGCCCGGAAACAGCCGAGGCCCGAGAGATCAGATACCAGGCTTCCTGCGGCTCATTTTCTCCGGCGCTTGCCTTGGCGCCGATGGACTTGCCTTTCATCAACATGGCGTCCGGCGGCAGTACGCCATGATTCGCGGCCAGCGCTTCCTGCTCGCTGCCGTAGGGCCCGCCCAGGGACTGCCGGATCTCCAGCATGGCCGTCGACTGCATGATTTCCTTCACGCGAGCCGGATCATCCACGCCCGGCAGTTGCACCAGAATCTGATATTCGCCGAGGCCGTGCTCTTCGATCACCGGCTCGCTAACACCAAGCTGGTCAATGCGGTTGCGGATGGTTTCGATGGCCTGCGCCACGGCACGGGTTTTCATATCGGCCAGGCTGGCGGGCTTCATGCTTACCACAAAATTGTTGTCTGCCTGCGAAGTCAGGGAATATTCCGGAAGGCGATCACTTACGATGGTGCGCAGATCGGCTGAGTTCTCCGGCGGCACGCCTTTAATAAGGATATGATCCGGCTGACTCACCGGGTCGGGAATGGTGAGCTCGGCGTAAGGAATGTTCTTCGCCTTCATGTCTTCCTTGAGCCGCTCGACCACTCGTTCGGCATCCGCGCGGACGGCGTCATTGACCTTCACCTGCAGAATCAAGTGCGTGCCGCCCTTCAAGTCGAGGCCCAGGCTGATCCGGTGTTCCAGACTCTCCGCAATTCCGTGCCGGGTCCAGCTTGACGGCCAGCCGATGATGCCGTAAAGAAACACGACCATCACGGCAACAATTACGACGGTCTTCCAAAGGAGATTCGTTTTCATAATTAAGAAGAATTCAGGAGTCAGAAGTCGGGAGACAACACGCCTGATACCTTGGTAGTGGGTCAGTTTGAATTGTCATCCTGAGCAAGTGTACTTTGCGCAGCGAAGGATCTGGGCGAGCCGCGCGGAGCGTTGCGTACTTTGCGACACCCTAACGCGCGCCCGGCTCGCTTCCTTTTTCAAATTGACCCACTACCGATATCTTAGATTTTCTCAGTCCATCTGACTTCTAACCGCTGACTTCCAGCTCCTAGCTCTTGACTTCGTCCGGACGGGTAACAGCCTGCACGGCCGACTTCACAACCTCAATCCTTAAATTATCCGGCGGCACGCGCAGATGAATGGCATCGTCCCGCAAGGCAATAATCACGCCGCGCATGCCACCCGTCGTCGTCACCCGGTCACCGGTCTTCAAATCGTTCAGCATCTGCTGCCATTTCTTCTGTTTACGCTGTTGCGGCAGGATGAGCAGCAGGTACATCATCCCGAACATAATAATAAGGATGGGAAGGCCGCCCATCAGGCCGCCCGCCCCTTGCAGCGCATACATCGGCATGATTCCTTGCATTATAAGAGTGTTCCCCGTTCCCCGTTTGGCGTCCCCCGACAGGCTTGTCCAAGTTGCTCCCTTCGCATTCTGGCTCTGGCCTGCGGTCTCATCACGGGACGAGAATCAAGGACCGGGGAAGCGCGAAACGTGGAACCTACAACGAGGAACGTTATTTGGGTGTACTTATGAATTGCCCGAAACTAATAGCTTGCCGTACCCGGCGCATCGTGTCAAGGTAATAAGCCAGATTATGTACGGAATTCAGGACCAGCGCCAGGACCTCATGCGCAGCAAAAAGGTGCCTTAGGTACGCGCGCGAATAACGGGCGCACACGCGGCAGCCGCAGCGCGGGTCGAGCGGTCCCTGGTCGGCCGCATAACGGGCGCCTTTGATATTGACGCGGCCTTCGCTGGTGAACAGCAGCCCATGGCGCGCCGCCCGGGTGGGCATCACGCAATCCATCATGTCCACGCCCAGGCGCGCGTACTCCACAATTTCCTCGGGCGTGCCCACGCCCATCACATAGCGGGGCTTGTCCGCCGGCAGATGCTCCACGGTGCGCGCGACCATTTCATAAGTCAGCGCACGCGGCTCGCCGACGCTTAGGCCGCCGATGGCGTAGCCATCGAAATTCATTTCTACCAACCGCCGCGCACATTCGGCCCGCAGATCAGGATACATTCCGCCCTGCACGATGCCGAAGGCAGCGGTCGCCAGTCGCCGGTCGCCAGTCGCCGGTTTCTCTCCACTGGAGTTTTTATCAGACGACGGATGACTGGCGACCGACGACTGCTTGCTGCGCTGCGCCCATCGCAGGGTCAGCTCCATCGATTCGCGCGCGCGCGCTCGGTCCGCCGGATACTCGGTGCATTCGTCGAACGCCATGATGATATCGGCGCCCAGCGCGATCTGCGTCTCCATCGACTTCTCCGGCGAGAGGAAATGGGTGGTGCCGTCGAGATGCGAACGAAATTCCACGCCCTCTTCCGTCACCTTGCGCAGCGCGGAGAGGCTGAACACCTGGAAGCCACCGGAATCCGTGAGCAGGGCGCGGTCCCAGGACATGAAGCTATGCAAGCCGCCCAACTTCTGCACCATCTCCGCGCCCGGACGCAGATAAAGATGATAAGTGTTGCTCAGCAGGATTTCAGCGCCCAGTTCTTCCAAGATGTCCTGCGGCACGCCTTTCACCGTTGCCTGCGTGCCGACAGGCATAAACACAGGCGTGTGCACCTCGCCGTGCGCGGTCATCAGCCGCGCCGCGCGGGCCGCGCCGCAAGTGGAGTCAATGGTGAATGGCAAGGGCATGAAGATTGATTGTAAGGGAAGCGAATCAGAAGCCGAGAGAATCAAGCTTGCAAACGAAGTGTCGCAAACCTAGTTGCGAGAATTCAGATAAAGCTTCACAATCCTAGCAGTCGCGCAACCTAACACGCGCGGTTGTTTCATTGCAATGAGCGCAATTCCGCTTGGCGGGGCGGCTCGCACAGACTCTTCGTTGCGCCGCGCGCTTGCTCAGAAGGACAATCAAGTGCACCGTAACCAAACTTCTTTGAGGAGGTTTTGTCATGGCAGATGTACTGATGGAAGAAGCCGTCGAGCAAGAGGACGAGCGGCCACGATCCTCCGGCAACATAATCTGCCATTCCCACCAGGCTCAGAGCCTGCCCTGAGGCCGCCGAAGGGATGACAAGGGCGTTGCGTGGTGTCCTGCCTTTGTCCGAGCCTGCCAAGGTGATTCAGCACCGATCTCCTTCTCTATCCTTATTATGCTTACCGACGGAGGCGACGGGCTTGCACGTGACCGCCTGCAGAATGTCAGAAACTTGGATTGTTTGTGACATGGTTAGAACTTTTGTATTGACTTTCTTAGCGGTCGTGGTACCATCGAACACATCTTTTTCTTGATTAGGTGATTTACATCACAATCCTTTGTGATTGAGATCACAGTGCAGTTCCGGGTAGTCCCGGTAATTGACTGGCATCCGTGGCAAATCGCGGTTGACGCAACCGTCCTGCTGCCTCGCGGCTACTTGTTGATTGCCCAAGGATAAGAACAAGTTCCGCGAGGAGGCGGGTTCGCAAGTGTCGCCGAGTGTCCGCAAGTCGAAACCTGCCGGATTGGTCCGCCGAATATTCCCATCCAGAGGAAAAATAATGAGCCGCAGAGTGAGTTTGCACCTGCACGCGACCGTTGCGGTTGCACTGGTCTTTAACATTGTTTGCAGCCTGCAGCCTGGATCCCTGTGCTATGCCGCTTCGGGATCTGCGGCGGCAGCAAGCGGCGCCGCGGCGCCGGCGCACCCGATCCCTGTGCCGGCGCCCGCGCCCCCGCCACCGCAAACCCTGCTGACCCGCCACGTGCGTGAAGCGGTACTCAGCGGTGAAGCAAAGTCTGTCGGCCGGCTGCCCGCCAATCAAGTTCTTCGCTTTGACATCGTCCTTCCTCTTCGGCATGAGGCGGAACTCCTCAACTACATCGGGCAGCTCAATGATCGCTCGAGCGTGAACTTCCACAAGTTCCTCACTCCGGAGGAAATCACTGAACGTTTCGGGCCCAGCCAGGCCGATTGGGACGAACTGGTTGCCTTCGCCCAGGCCAGCGGCTTTGCCATCGTCAGCGGCTCTCGCGAGACCAAGGATCTGCGCCTGATGGGCACGGTGGGGGCCATTGAAAAGGCGTTTCATGTGACGCTGGGTGTTTACCAGCACCCCACCGAGGGCCGCACATTCTACTCTCCGGACCGTGAACCGACGGTGGATTTGCCTTTCCAGTTGTGGCACATCTCCGGCCTGGACAATTATTCGATTCCCCAACCGATGCTGAAGCGGCGCAGCGAAACACCTGGCGTGCATTCCAACGCCACCACCGGCTCCTGTCCCGGAGCGTCGTTCTGCGGCAGCGATATCCGCGCTGCGTACTACGGATCCGGTTCGCTGACCGGAGCTGGGCAGTACGTCGGCCTGCTGCAATACCACGGAACGGAATTGTCGGATCTGCAGGCTTACTACACGAATGCGGGCCAGACGAATAATGTGCCCATTACCCTGATCTCTACCGACGGAACCAGCACGAGCTGCACCGACCCGGGCTGCGATGACACCGAGCAGACGGTTGACATGACGCAGGCCCTGGGTATGGCGCCGGGCCTGGCTGGACTTGCCGAGTATATTGGTTCGACAGACACAGCGATCATCAGCGCCATGACGGTAACCACCGACGGGTTCCCTCCACCCAGGAGTATTGGGTGCTCCTGGGGATGGACTCCCGCGGATCCCAACACGCTGAATCCTTACTGGGAAACCATGGCCGCGCAGGGGCAGAATTTTTTTGCCGCCACGGGCGACGCCGGCGCCTGGCCGTCGAGCGATCCCGCATGGCCGGCAGAAGCGGACTATGTGGTAGCGGTCGGCGGAACCGACCTGAGCACCAGCAGCGCAGGCGGACCGTGGGCTTCGGAGACGGCGTGGCTTGGTTCCGGCGGCGGCGTGTCTCCGGATAACATTGCCATTCCCTCGTGGCAAACCAGCTACATCAATTTCGCTACTTGCACGAGCTGTTCCACCACCTACCGCAACGGCCCGGACGTCTCTGCCAACGCGAACAATACCTATTACGTCTGCGCCGACCAGACCACGTGCACGGAAAACGTATACGGCGGCACCAGCTTTGCGGCGCCGGCGTGGGCCGGCTATCTGGCGCTGGCCAACCAGCAGGCGGCGAGCTACAACGAAAGCATTGGATTCATCAATCCGGTGATTTACCAGGCTGCCGCCGGAGTAAACTACGGCAGCATATTTCACGACATTACCAGCGGGTCGAACGGCTATTCGGCGCTGCCGGGCTATGACTTGGCGACCGGGTGGGGCAGCATGAACGGGGTGGGGTTGATCAACCTGCTGGCGCCCGCGTCCGTGGCAACCTCGACCACGCTGACCTCGAGCCCGAATCCCTCCACCGTCGGGCAGTCGGTGACCTTCACCGCCACGGTCAGCCCGTCGCCGGGCACAAACGGATTAATGTCCTTTACCAGTAACGGCAGCGCCATCAGCGGGTGCAGCGCTGCCGCTCTCTCCGGTGGGGTGGCCACCTGCACCACTTCCTTCTCCGCGGCGGGCGCAAATTCGATCGTGGCCACCTATGTGGGCGCGCTCGGCTACGCCGGGAGCACCAGCAACACGGTAGGCCAGAGCGTGCTGTTGCCTTCAGCCACCAGCCTGACCTCGAGCCCGAATGCCTCGTCTTATGGCCAGTCGGTGACGATCACGGCGACGGTGAATACGGGCACGCCGGCAACGGGAACCATGGTGTTCCAGGGTCCGACGCAGGGTGATGCCTATTACTATCAAAGGAATTTCAATACCGAAGAAACCGGAGTGGACATTGGCAACGTGGTGTACTGGTTCGAGTGCGCCGCCGGCACCCAGAGCGGGGTGTATTGCTATGCCACCAGCGACTACTCGACACAGAATGCGGCCGGCTACACCACCATTCTGATCGGCGACACCGAGGCCCACACCCTCGCCAATATCGTGGCCGCCATCAACAACAACCAATCGCAGTGCGGGTACACCGACCCGACTCCGACAGATAATGGCTATAACACCTGCTTCCACAACGGAACGGTAGTGGACAACCAGCCCTCGGCGGCGGGCGCGCTCCCGCCGCAGTCGCTGGTGACGGCGACGGTGGGGCCGGGATTGACTGTCAACCTGGTTTCCACCACGAGTCCCGGGAACGGCTCCGGAACCTGCTGGGAGAACTATGGGTGGGAAGGCAACAGCTATCGCGCATTTGGCAATCCCAATATCGGCATCAATCTTGAGGATTTCGCTTCCGGCTTCGAGGGAACGTGCCTGAGCGGTGGCACACCCACAGCCACGGGGACGGTGTCCTTTACAAGCAACGGCACGGCCATCGCCGGTTGCTCGGCGGTGACAATGAGCGCGGGCGTGGCCACTTGCGTGACCACCATGTTGCCTCTGGGCACGGACTCCCTCGCAGCGGTGTACTCCGGCGACAGCAATTACATTGGCAGCACCAGCAACACCGTGAGCCAGGTCGTGAACCAGGCGGGACCGGGCACGATTACGGTCACGTCAAGCACGGGCACGAGTCCGTCGGTCTATGGGCAGAGTGTCACCTTCACGGCCAGCATTCCGGGCCAGTACGGATTGGTCAAGACAGCGAAACCGGGGATTCACTCGGAGGTCGTGACCGGTTCGGTGACCTGGAGCAGCAACACCGGATGCGGGACAACGGCTGTTACCGCAGGCAATCCGGGGACAGCAACTTGTTCGACCGCGGCTTTGCCGGTAGGCAGCGACACCGTCACC
>JBEKOS010000179.1:0-8115 GCA_049521535.1 Terriglobales bacterium
CACGTGAGCTTGGGATCCGCACCTTTGTTGTGTTCGACTCAGACGCCGATAAGCCCGATAAAAACGGCAGTCGTCGGAAGCACGAGAAAGATAACAGAACTCTACTGGCTCTCTGCGGTCTTGACGGCGCTGATCCATTACCCGCTGCTACATTGTGGGCTGCTGGTGCAGTGATGTGGAATAGCGATATCGGTGAGGTTGCAAAAAGTGATTATGGCGCGGGGGATTGGCCGAAGTTAGAGGAGCGCATCCGGAACAAGTACGACATCCGAGTCGGCGATATTGCCAAGAATGCCGTTTTCATTGGATTGCTACTGAACGAAGCTTGGGACGAAGGCAAGAGATTCGCACAATTTGACAAACTCTGTCAGTCGATTCTGGATTTTGCTGCACAGTCAAATTCGAAGAAGGAAGCAAATGCCCACGGTGAAGCAGTTCAACACGCGGGGATCACGATTTAATTTAGCTTCCGGTTCCCCAATTTCCAAGCCAAATTGTGTGAACGAAATACCGAGTTCGCCGCCGATGGTCGCACTGTCTGTCCAACGTCTGCTGCCCCTGCCGCAACAGCAATCGGCCGCATCGTTGTAAGGACGGCCTTCAACTGCGCGTCAATTCCACGATGGCTATTCTCGATTCGCTCATGGAGTGAAGCTCGATACTCCCAAGCGTTCTCATGCCAGTTCCGGTCCTTCTGCTGTTGTTCACGCAATGAGCCAACGCCGTCGGCGATCTCCTTAAACCTAGTCCCAAACTTGTCGCCAACGATGTACTCCAAGAGCTGCTGCGCCTTCTGATCGCGACCGGCACCCGCTAGTCGTAGATTGCCGATCTCAATGATGCCGCTGCGGATAATCTGGGCAAGAGCAATTGCCATCCGGGGGCGCACAACAGGAATTCCTCCCGCAATGCAAAAATCCTTTTCCTTTCGAGGGAATGCAGTGGAGACGATTAGCACATAGGGCGTGTCGTACCGCGTGCGGTACTTTTCGGCCTGTTCGACAAACCCGTATTGCCATGTGAGTACATTCTTGCTTTCGTAAACGATTCGCCCGAGAATATTGCCGCCGTTCATTACCTGCTGGACGATGTCGGCACCTTTTGCCCCTTTGCTAATGCGCTCGATACGATCCTCAGGAAAGGCGGTACTAAGCAAAGTGTAAAGGTCGGACTCCCCCTCTTCTCCAAGTTCCCCGCCGCTTTGCTTTTCGAGTTTTCGCGAGAGATTATCCAACTGTCCTTGCAGACTTGCCTTCTCGGCTTCATGGCGGAGCTTCTCCTTTTCGCGCTCGTCCTGAAGTTTTTCGAGTTTCCGCTCGTTCAACTCGCTCGCCTTTCGGATCTCAGCTTGTACCGTCCGCTTGGCGTCGCGGCTTGCATCTGCCTTGGCGGCCTCAAGTTTCTCAGCTAATTCCCTCTCTGCCTTTTCCGCACGCTTTTCTGCGGAACCAATCTTAGCCCGCAAGTCGCGCACGGCTTCGCGTTTAGCTGATTGTTTGGCCGCCTCAAGTTTGTCAGCCAATTCTCTTTCCGCCTTTTCCGCCCGCTTTTCCGCGGAATTAATCTCAGCTCGCAGGTCGCGCTCGGCATCACGCTTGGCAGATTGTTTGGCGGCCTCAAGTTTCTCAGCTAATTCCCTCTCAGCCTTTTCCGCGCGCTTTTCTGCGGAACTTATCTTGGCTTGTACGCCACGCTCCGCATCTCTCTTTATCGACTCTTTCTCGCGTTCTAGCTGCCCCTCGTATTCCTTTGAAACCCTCTTGAGTCGCTCCGCGGCATCTTGCTCAGCCTTTTCCGCTCTTTTTTTGGCCTCTAAGAGCTGTCCCTGTATCGCTCTTTCCGCCCGTTGTCTCGCAAGTTCCCGCTCCGCCACCAATTTGTCGTTGTACTCCTCTTGGACGCGCTTACGCTCTTCCGCAAGAGCAGGCGAAGCCAACGCGAGCTTCTGGAGACGATTTTCAATTTGAATTAGGGTCACGGCCTCAGGCAGAGACTGACCGCAGACGGGGCACTGTTCATTGGGCATACGAGCTCCCGAACGAATATATTTTTCACCATTTTAGCAGGGTGACTGCCTCGATAAGTGCTAAATCGTAGCCGTTGCTATGGAGTCCACGCCGTTTGCAGTTTCAAATCCGGGGAGATGATGAAGGTCCCAAAATCATCTGCCGGACCCGACCGACCAGATCGATCCCCCTGATTGCAGGTATTTGCAAGCACACCGATCCGACATTTTTGAACCGGCTTGTTGAGGCCGATCCTACCATGCTTTACACTCGTCAGTTATGCCGGAACAAGTGGGACCAGCGAACATCACTGCGGCTGCACTCGTGATGCAGTTTTTCCTCTCCGCGATTATCTCCTTCGGAGCTTGGAGGGTCTGGCAAAAGCAGAAGCTCGTTGTACGCTTCTGGGAAAACCCAAGAACGATTGCCACGCACGCCTGGGTCCTCTTGCTGTTTGCGCTCGCCACCGTCGGTATCCTAATCACCTCCGACCAGTTCTACGCGATCTGGCGGCCTATGTCCGGGGACGTAAACTTTTCGCTTTTCGGCTGGTCGCATGCGCTTCTTGCTGTGTTCCTCATCGACATTCTTTGTTGCGCGTTCTTAGTGTTTTCCACCGGTGGTAGTTACCAGAGCCCCTTTGCTCCGGTTTACTTCATATTGCCCGCAATGGGCTTCTTCCTGAGGCAGTCGCCACGTCGGGTGATGGCTCTTACGCTCTTTATTTCCGTTGTCTTTTTAATGGGTTTCGGTCTCAGCGGAGCACGTCGAGATGAGGACTCCGTGCATCAGGGCGCCTATGCCTTCGTTTCCATGTCATGCCTCATTCTGTCCGTTCTCATTGGCTATCTAACCCGTCCCCAGTAGCTGTGAGCGCGTCGCCTGGTATCGGGGCGTCTGCGTTCTGTTGGTAAGCGCAGCTAGATAGGTATTCCTTCTAGGCGGCATTCGCGAGAAAAGTGCTAAAATCATCTGCTAATCCCGACCACTTAAATCTGAGATTCAATTTGAGCCGTTCAGCAGGCGTCTAAGCCTGCTGGGAAGATCCGTCTGTGGCGGACCCTCTCTTCCCAACCAATGTTTTCAAGCAACTACAAGCAGGTTTTCTCCCTCAGAAATTCCACTGAACATAATTTCGTAGATGCCGAAATCCTCAACACTCAACAAATCACAACCTGCACCGCAAACTTCGTATCCTCCACAAATATTGCCGCTTGTACGAGCACCGTATTGCCCTTTACGAAGAACGGGATTGCTCTTGCGAAGGGTTGGCACTGTCTTTCTGTTTGCTGAGCAGCAGCGCACCGAGCGCAAAATACCATTGGGCAACATCAGGGTCGCCGGACTAGACTGTGAAGTCCACGAGAACAGAAATGAACGTGCTGCTTGTCGAAGATGAAAGGAAGATTGCCGACTTCGTGTGCGCCGGTTTTCGGGAGCAGGGCTTTTCTGTTGACCGTTGCAGTGACGGAGCAGAAGGCTTTGAACGGGCGAGCAATCGTTCTTACGACGTCATAGTCTTGGACATAATGCTGCCGGGCCGCGATGGCCTGTCCATCCTGAAAGGACTGCGCAAGGCCGGCAATATCACTCCGGTGATTCTGCTCACGGCGCGCAATCAGCTCGAGGACCGCATCGAGGGTCTGTCTCTTGGGGCGGACGACTATCTGGCCAAGCCATTCTTTGTCGAGGAATTGATTGCCCGCGTTCGTGCTCTTCTCCGACGGGTTTCGGGAGAACACCAGAACGTGCTCGCGGTGGGCGACTTGCGTCTCGACCTCATCTCCCGCGGGATCACCTGTCATGGTCAATTCGTTGAGCTAACCGCCCGCGAATTCAACCTGCTCGAGTACCTGATGCGTTGCCCAGGCCACGTGCTCACGCGGACGCAGATCCTCGAACATGTCTGGGGCTACGACTTTGATCCGAGCACCAATGTCGTCGACGTCTGCGTGCAGCGAATTCGCAAAAAGATTGTCTCGATCGGGGTAGCGGCTGAAGCCGAATCACCCATTGAAAGTGTGCGCGGAGTAGGCTATCGAATGCGCAAACTACCGTGATCAGATCCTTTCGCCTCCGGCTAGCCCTGCACTCGCTTCTCGTTAGCGGAATTGCCTTAGCTGCGTTCAGCCTTGGAGCATGGTTGCTGATTCGTGACATCCGCATTAAGCATATCGACATCGACGTACGGTTGCACGCCGACCGGGAAGCTCGCCGAACGCGTGACCTGGCCGGATGGCAGATGGTCGAAGGCGCCATCGCCGCCCACATGGGTGTGCGCGACTCCAATGACCTGCTTTTCCTGGTGCAGGATACTTCGGGCACGACTCGCTACCATTCTTCATGGTGGACTGGCGACTTTGACCCGAATAGCCTTCCTTGGCCCAAAACAACGGGAAGCTACGGGCCCGGGGATCGGGAAAATGGGGTTGAAGCAGCGCCACGAATTCCGGAGCCGACGAATACGGAATCTCCAGATCCCCAGGCCTCCGATTTGCGCCCTGCCCAGCCGGCCCCCGCAACAGCGGTCATGGGTAAAAGCTTTGCAGGCCGCCATTGGCGCATCGGATTAGCGACGACGGAGCGCTCCCGGGTCCTGGTTGCCGTTGACACTGCGATTGTCAACCCTGATATGAGTGGCATTCGCAACGCGTTTCTCATTGCAACACCGGTCATCCTTGTTCCGATAGCTATCGGGAGTTGGGTTTTTTCTGGCCGCATGCTGCGGACCCTGCGCACTCTCACCGCGGCCGCCCGGCGGATCAGCGCCCAGAAGCTCGACCAGCGTATCTCCGTGCCGCGGGGGGACAGTGAATTCCTCGAGCTGATTGACGTGTTCAACGGCATGCTGGAACGCTTGGAGCGCAGCTTCAGCCAGGCCCGCCGCTTTTCCGCCGATGCCGCGCACGAACTGCAGACACCACTCGCGATTCTGCAAGGCCAGCTTGAGAAAAGGATTCGCGAGGCGGAAGATGGTTCTCCTCTGCAGGCCGACTTGAAGAGCATTCTGGATGAAGTCCAGCGCATGTCGTCGATTACGCGCAAGCTCCTCCTGCTCTCGCAGGCCGACGCGGGCCGGCTACGGTTGCACCGTGAACTGTTCTCTCTTTCCGAAGCCCTCTCCGACCTCATGGAAGACGCGCGCATGCTTGCTCCGCACCTCGATATCAGCGGTGACATTCAACCCGGGTTGGTCATCAACGCGGACTGCATTCTTCTGACGCAGGTTTTGCAAAATCTCATGAGCAATGCCATCAAGTACAACGTTGGTGATGGCTGGATTCGCGTTTCGGCGGGCGTTCAGACGGCAGGAATCGAAGTGCGCATATGCAATTCTTCCAATGGAATTCCGGCTGCTGAACGAGAGCGCGTATTCGACCGTTTCTATCGCTCGGTGTCCGCGCGTAATAAGAAGATCGAGGGCGTAGGACTGGGCTTGAGTGTGTCCCGGGAAATCGCTCGTGCTCATGGCGGCGACATTGCCCTTCGCGCAGCGGAAGACGGTTCGGTGCAATTCTCCTTGGTCTTGCCCGCGACAGCAGTGGCCGTCAGCAGTTCCAGCCTGGGCTAGCGCCCCTCGTCGATGCCCGTCTGTGAACGGCACGACTGAAGCCGTGCCCTGATACGAACCTTGTTCAATCATTACAAAAATGTAATGGAAATGATATCGAGCGGTAATCGAAGAAGCCCAGACTAGTCTGTTGCCATTGACGGCTCCTTCGCATAGGCGATCGCACCGGGAGGAATTATGCGTCTGTTTTCAATCATTCAGGCCTTGGGAATTGCCCTTGCCGTCGGTTGTTGCTCTCCGGGTTCCAATGCGGATCTTGCCCTCCCGGTTACTGCCATTGCCGGCGAGTTCAATGGCCTGAGCACCTCAGCCCCCAAGGTCAACTTCAAATTCTCCCCGAGCGCCCCTTTGACCGGTCAGACGGTCACTTTCACCGATACCTCGAGCGGCGGTCCGACGTCCTGGTCCTGGAACTTTGGCGACGGTTCCACCAGCACATCCCAGAACCCGACCCACGTTTATTCGACCGCCGGCAACTTCACCGTTTCTCTCACGGCCAGCAATGCCGGTGGCTCCAGCAGCGCCAGCAAAGCCATAACTGTAGCGATTCCCCCACCCAAAGCCTCCTTCACGGATTCTCCGGGCAGTCCCAACGCCGGCCAATTGGTTACGTTCACGGATACCTCGACTGGCTCCCCCACTTCCTGGTCCTGGACTTTTGGCGACGGTTCCACGAGCACGGCTGAGAACCCGACCCATACGTATTCGGCCGCAGGCACATTTACCGTAACCCTCACGGCCAGCAATGCCGGCGGGACCAGCAGTGCAAGCAAGTCCGTTACGGTGAAACCGGTGGCACCCGTGGCCAGTTTTACTTTCTCACCCAGCGCAACCACAACCGGCCAGCAGGTGACTTTTAGGGATACTTCAGCGTTCAGTCCCACAGGGTGGTCATGGTATTTCGGCGACGGTTATAGCAGCACATCCCAGAGCCCAACCCATATCTATCCATCTGCCGGTTCGTTCACCGTTTATCTCACAGCCAGAAACGCCCAAGGCTCCAATACCACGAGTTCCACAGTGACCATAAGCCAGGCGCCCGGCAGCTTTGATGGGAGCATATTACTGGGATCACCGGAAGCCACGTCGATCAAGGCCAATGTCTTTTCCGCTGACGAAAGTGGCTCGGCGTGGATATCTTATGGAACCTCCTCAGGGACCTACACGAACCAGACCACGGCGGCCACGCTTTCCGCAGGCGTGCCCATGGTCATTACGCTCAGTCAACTCACCGCCAACACGCAGTACTACTATCGCCTGAATTTCCAGGCGGCGGGCGGAAGCAGCGTGGTGGCCACGCAGGAATACACGTTCCACACCGCGCGCCCCGCCGGCAGCACTTTCACGTTTACCATCCAAGCCGATTCTCACCTGGATGAGAACTCCATTCTTGACCTCTACCACCGCACCTTAGGCAATATCTCGGCGGAACAGCCCGATTTCCATATCGACTTGGGCGATACCTTCATGTGCGAGAAGAACTGCACGCCTTTCACGGGCGTGGAACAAGAGCCCACCAGCCAGGCGCAGGTGACCACGCGCTACATTTACGAGCGCGGGAATTACGGCATTATCACACCGTCGGTGCCGTTGTTCCTGACCAATGGAAATCACGACGGTGAGGCCGGGTGGCTCGCGAATGGCACCGCCCAATCCATTCCCGTCTGGACCACGCTTTCGCGGCAAACATACTTCCTGAATCCCGTCCCGGATAGTTTCTACGGCGGGGATTCGACGTCGTATCCATTTGTGGGACAGCGGGCCGCCTGGTACGCATGGCAGTGGGGCGATGCGCTGTTTATTGTCCTCGACCCGTTCTGGAACACCACCGGCACGGTCACCAATGGATGGAACCTGACGCTGGGCGCTACGCAGTTCAACTGGCTGCAGCAGACCCTGGCTTCGAGTTCGGCGAAGTTCAAGTTTGTTTTCATCCATGACCTGGTGGGCGGGCTCCAAGGACAGATGCGAGGAGGAGTTGAGGCCGCACCATTCTATGAATGGGGTGGCGAAAATTCCGATGGAACAGCAGGCTTCAGCCAGAACCGGCCCGGCTGGAGCATGCCCATTGACCAATTGTTCACGAGTTACGGCGTCACTGCACTTTTTCACGGGCATGATCACCTTTATGACCATCAGGCCCTGAGCGGCGTGGCTTACCAGGAAGTGCCCCAGCCCAGTGCCGATGATTACCAAAGTGGACCCACTCTAGCTGCGGACTATGGCTATGTTTCCGGGAACATACTCAGTAGCTCCGGCCACATGCTAGTGACCGTGAGCCCTACCGGCGTCACGATTCAGTACATTCGCGCCTGGCTTCCGATTTGGGAGACTGGCGGCCAAATTAACGGCCAGGTCGCAGACACTTGGAGCATGGCCGCCCCGTAACCCCGTCCTTGACTCAGTTGGAGGGAATGATTGGAGGCATGATGACTTCTTTCGCCGCACGAATTGCCGCGCGAATGGTGTACACAGGGTTGTTACTTGGCCTGCTGGCGGGCGCAGTTTTGGCCGAAAGTGGCCCACACCCGCTGGCAC
>JBEKOS010000180.1:0-8093 GCA_049521535.1 Terriglobales bacterium
GATCGTGGGAGTCGCGGGCGACGCAAAGTATATGGCGATCAGAGAGGATACTTATCGAACAGTGTACCTGAATGCCTTCCAGGGAAGCTCTGTTCCATCCCATTTCATGCTTCGAACAAGCATTGCTCCGCAAGCCGTAACGGATGACGTCCGTCGCGCAGTTCGTGATGTTATTCCAGCGGCGTCGGTTGGCAACGTGATCACTCTTGCCGATCAGATCGATGGGTCCATTGTCCCCGAGCGGCTTGCCGCATTGATTTCGGGAATGTTCGGCGCTCTGGGATCAATCCTCACCGCCATCGGACTTTACGGTTTGCTGGCTTATGCCGTCGTACGTCGAGTGAAGGAGATCGGTGTGCGCATGGCGCTGGGCGCGAGCCGTAGCGACATGTCGCGAATGGTGCTCGGGGATGCGCTTGTGATGGTCCTGTTGGGGCTGGCGATTGGCACGCCGGTCGCCTTCTGGTGCCGACCCTTCGCCGCAAGCATGATGCAGGATCTCCCTAACAACAGTGCGCTTCCCATCGTGCTTGGCGTACTGGCTATGATTGCCATTGCGCTGGTTGCGGCATACATCCCGGTGCGCCGCGCATCGCGCGTCGATCCAATGGATGCATTGCGGTGCGAGTAGATTCTCGCGAGTAAGCGTAGAAATGTTGGGGGATTCTAAGCCGATCCGGTATTCGTTCCGAGGCTTGTCTTCCCGCGCCTTCGGCAGTGTTGGCTCACTTACCAATTGTTTCCGGAAAATGCAGCACGATTTGCAACGGCTCGGTTTGCTCACCGCTCACCGGCTTGAGCACCAGCAGACGGCCATCGGCAGCCATGCCGACCGGTTGGACTCCATCCAACGTCGTGACGGCTTCGGTATTGCTGAATTCCATGGTGTCCGGATTACGAATTTCAGACGCCATCAGCTTGGTTCCGTTCGCAAAATACAGGCGCTTGCCATCACGGCTCCAGTCGTGCCAATTCGCTCCGTCAGAAGAAATCTGGAGTTTGGAGTGAATTCCCGGAAAATCGGTGACGTAGAGTTCTGAGCGCCCGGACTCGTTGGAAACGTATGCCAGCCATTTCCCGTTCGGCGATATCACGCCACTGATTTCGTTGTAGGGTTGCGCGAGCAGCGGAATGGCCTTTCCGCCGGCCACCGGCTGAGCGTACAGATCGAGTTGCGTCTTGGGATCCTGCGCCATCATGATCAGGTATTTCCCGTCGGGCGTCCAGGAATTTACAAAGATCAGCCTGGTACCGGCAATGTCTAAGCTTTCTTCCACGCCCGACGACAACGATTTGATTTTCAGGCTGGTCGCAATGCTGTTCTTGGTATTCGAGATTGCAATCTTCGTGCCATCAGGAGAAAACGCGGTGTAAATGATCCCCGGAGAAGTTATGGTCTGTCGCTTTAGCGTCTTGTGGTCCAACTCGAAGACCCAGAGTTCGGAATCGGGCGAAGTGGACTCGCGTTTCACAAAGGCGATTTTCTTTCCGTCCGGCGAAAGTTTGGTGCCGAGCAGGCCACCGACCAATTCGATGCCGGAGATGGGATCGCCAAATTCTTCAGTTTCTTTGCCGGGAAGCTTAAGCCAGGCAAAGCGCGTCAGGCTCGACGACGCGGTGCGGTAGATAAGGGTGCCGGCCGGAGAAGCGGAGAAGTTTCCCAAATCCTTGGGGCCCCAGTACTCAATATTCTCCAGGATGGGAACCGGGTTGCCGCCGACTTTAAGCGAGTCCGGATCGAAGCGGTGGGCCAGTAAATTCCTGTCTCGCAGGTAAAGCAAATACCCCTGTGAGTAACAGGCGTTGGAGGCGCGTTCTACCAGTAGCTTCGGCTCACTGCCATCGATTGATCCCGCGTAGAGATCACCGCTAGCCGCGGCAACATCCCTTCGGGTGAAAAGGAAGTGTTTGCCATCAGGCAGAAACTGAGGGTTGCGATTCGTAAAACCCTTCGCTCCCAGTTTCGTAACTGGCGATGCCGTTCCCCCGGCATCGGCGATGCGATAGATCGGCTCTTCAATATTAGGCGTGAACACGATTACGCCCGACTGGCTCCAACTGCCGCCGCGGCCCGCCGGCGCATCGGCAATGATCTGAACCGGTCCGCCGGAAGCAGCAACGGTTCGGAGCTTGCCGCCGGCAAAAAACCCGATCAGGCGGCTGTCAGGCGACCAGAAGGGGAATGCTGCGTCCTCCGTGCCCGCGATGGACCATGCCTTGCCGCTCTCGAGATCGCGAATCCATAACTTCGTTTCATTGGCGGTTCTGCCGGCAAGAACCACTTTCCGACCATCGGGAGAAATGATTGCCCCTCCGGTCCCGCCAACAGACATTTCCGTGCCGTTCGGTAATGCAATCTCCGCCTTCAGCGGCTGGCGCTCGACAGCAAGGTGGCGCGAATAATAAAAGACACCGACCAATCCGGCCAGGGCAAGCATCCAGCCCAGAGCACCAAGTGCAAGCATCAACCGCCCGCGCTGGCGGCGAGACCCGGCAAGCACCGCGGGGATGCCGGCCTGACTTCCCATTTCGGAGATCGCTTCCAATTGCACCTTCAGATCGTGGGCCGATTGCCAGCGCTGCTCCGGGTCCTTCTCGAGGCAGGTGCGAATCAGCCGGTCGAGCGCCGGAGGCGCTAATGGCTGCGCGGTACTGATTGGTTCGGGCTCCCTCTCTAGAATCGCGGCGAGCACGCCAACCTGGGACTTGCCGTCGAAAGCGCGCTTCCCAGTCGTCATTTCATACAGCACGCATCCGAAGCTGAAGATGTCGCTGCGCGCGTCGGCCTCTGCGCCCTGTAGAACTTCGGGCGCCATGTACTGAAATGTCCCCACAATGGAGCCTTGCTGGGTCAGCGGCGCGGCGGGAGATGTCAGCGCGCTCACATTCATGGTTGGTGAGGAAGGGGTGAGGGCTGCGCGGCTGGTTCCCGTCGAAATAGCCGATGGCGCCGTCCGCGCTTTGGCTAGGCCGAAATCCATCAGTTTAGCTCCGGACTTCGTAAGCATGATGTTGCCCGGCTTCAGGTCGCGGTGCGTGATGCCCTGCCGGTGCGCCTTTTCAAGTGCGTCGGCAATCTCGACTGCAACCTGCAACGCCTGAGCGACAGGAAATGGACCCTTCGAAAGGCGCGCCGCCAACGTCTCGCCTTCCAGATACTCCATGACGAGATAGTCAACGCCGTCCTGGCTGCCGACATCGAACAGCGTGCAGATGTGCGGATGCTGAAGAGAAGAAATGGCCCGAGCCTCGCGCTCAAAGCGTGCCCTCAAGTCTCGATCGGCCTGCAGATGCGCAGGCAGGATCTTGATGGCAACCGTACGATCCAGACGTGAATCGCGGGCACGATAAACCTCGCCCATGCCGCCCGCGCCCAGCGGAGACTGGATTTCAAAGGGACCGAGTTTATTGCCAGAAGTAAGAGCCATCGTCGGTCTTCATTATATAGAGCGCGGTGCGAATACCCTCAACGATGCTTTGTGCCCCAGGTTCGCGCCGACGTACTTCCAATGCGAACGTGGGGCATCAACGACGATTGGCTGAACAAACCCTTAAACTATGTGTTCTCAAGTTGAAGCTGCGCCGAAAGATGGCTATAGTGGAAGATAATAGCCCTCTCGGATGGTGATTTCGATGCGCAAACCCACTTGGAGAATCTTCCCCCAAACATTAACCTTCGCCGTGGCTATCGTGGTCACAATACCGATAGCGCATGCTGCCCCTCAAAAAAGTCCAACTGACGAGCGAAGCAACGACAGGGTTTGTTCGAATTTGGGTGAATATATTTTTGTCGGAGGGACTGGCGGCTTCAACGCACTCAGCCAGGGTGATCAGTTCGTGGAACTCCTCAAGACCGGTCACGTGGGGCTCTACGAGCATGGGAATGCGATTTCCGCAGCTTCAGAGACACCGGGCATGCTCCACGAGATTGAGCACGTTTTTGCCGGAACCGGAGCAGGCCAGGCGGAACTGGGCCAGGTGGGCTGGAATTACTTCACGCTTCCCCCAAGCTACGGGTACTACAAGGCGCAATATATTGAAAACGGCCTGCATCCCTCTGAAGCCAATGTAAACACGCCTTCTGATTCGGCCGGTCCCGGACAACTGGCGGAGGACCTGAAGCAATGGAGGGAGTATGTGGACGCTGCCAGAACTGTGGGCATTGAGACTGTAGCCCCAGTTGTAGGTCCGAATGACCCGAGCGAACCGAAACTGGGGGATAACGTCTTTGCGACTAACCCATTCTATGCGTTGGAACGGGGTGAGGCGCTCTATGGCAAGGCAATCGCGTTCGACTCGCCCCCCAACTTCTTTCTGAACGGAGGGAGCGGGCCGGGCTATCAGAAGTTTATTGTGCAAGCCATACAGTGGGGAAATGCGCATGGCCTTCGCACCACAATGTTGCTTTCTCCTTACCCCTGGCCAACCAACGCGGACGGCCAGCTTGACACCTTCGATCAATTCACCGGCAATACCTTCAATAGCGACACCAAGACCTTTGTGAGCCGCCTGCTCGAGCAACGTGCGATTCCCTCGGAATGGGCGGTGGATAATTACGAAGATACCTATCCAAACGATGCGCCCGCGATGGTGCCCGAAACAACCCTCAACACCACTACTGATGTGGGTCTTTGGCTGGCCCGGAATGCGCCAGTGTATGCACGTGGAGATAGCGGTGAGGGCGTAATCTGTCTCCCGCAGCCTTTCTCGAAATTGGGCAGTTAGACATGGTGCGGCAGGGCGCTCCAGGTTCGCGCGGGGGCCTTTCCGGAGCAAACCTGGGAGGCACTCTAAGCAGTTCTCGCGCCAAGGCGCTGAGCCGCGGAGACGACAACGCCTAGTCCGGAACCGAATCCTCCCGGGCTACGCATCGCGTCTCGGCGCCTCTCGGCGAGCTTGATAGGCACTCCAGAAGCTCAGTGAACGTAAAAGGCAGCGTTCTTCTCGACAAATTCCATCTTGTCCTCGGGCACATCTCCGGGGGCATGAATCGAATCCGAGGTGCACGCGGGAACGCAAGCGCCGCAATCAATACAGCCCTCGGGGTCAATAAACATCTGCGTCGATGCCTCGAAAGCCGGTTCGTCCTGCTTGGGGTGAATGCAGTCCGTGGGACAGACGTCAACGCAAAGGGAGTCCTTGATGCAGTTATCGGTTATGACATAAGCCATTTTGGATCGTTCTCCAGAATAAAATTGAGCGATTTAAGCTCGTCCGAAAGCCAGTTTAGGAAAGCGGGCACAAGAGCGGCGGTGATTCTGGTCACACAGCAATGTGTTTTGACCTCGCCAGGTGTTTAATGGAGGGTTTCCGGCGTCATGGCTGTAAGCTGCTGAGATTCGAGCGTCCAAATGGAATTTCGGATTACAGGGGGCTAGAGTAGGAAGAGGAATTGTAAGGGTGCGTGTATGGGAATTCGCCTGCGTGTAAACGGAGTGGTCCACGAGCTTGACGTCGAACCGGAGGCACCACTTTTGTGGGTCATTCGCGATGAACTCCACCTGACCGGCACAAAATTCGGTTGTGGGATCGGGGTCTGTGGGGCCTGCACCGTGCACGTGAACGGCGAAGCCATGCGCAGTTGCAGCATTCCGGTTGGATCAGTCGCCAACGACGAAATCATCACCATCGAGGGTCTCGGTTCCGGTGGGCTTACACGGGTTCAACAAGCCTGGATCGAGCACCAGGTGCCGCAGTGCGGCTATTGCCAGTCGGGAATGATCATGGCGGTCAGCGCATTCCTCGCGACCAATCGCATTCCCGCAGACGCCCAGCTTGGCGAGGCCGTTACGAACATTTGTCGATGCGGGACCTTTCCCCGGATCCGTGCCGCGGTGCACGCCCTGGCAACCGGCAAGGCCGGAGGCGGCCGATGATGACGCGACGAAAATTCCTGATCGGCGGCACGACCACCGCGGGCGCCTTGATCGTCGGCTACGGGTTCTGGCCTAGCGGGCGACCTGCTCGCGCCAACCGGTTGGCGGCCAGGCAGGGCGAGCGGTTTGTCGGCAACTGGATCAAGATCGCCGATGACGGCGTCATCACGGTCGTGATCCCCCACTGCGATATGGGCACCGGGATCTTCACCTCGCTTTCGCAGATGGCCGCCGACGAGCTTGACGCTGATTGGAATAAGGTGCGCGCGGAAACCGCACCCTCCGACCCGGTTTTTGCCAATGGCCCGATCGTGGAAGGCGCCATTCTCGAACTGGCGCACATGAAAGGCGATTCCATTCCGGGTTTTCTTCGCGGCACCGCGGCAAAGTCAATGCGCGTCATCGCGGAATTTGCGGATGTTCAAACTACCGGCGGGTCCGCCTCCGTGCGCTTGACGGGCGTCTACGGCTTGCGCATCGCCGGTGCGGCCGCCCGCGAAATGCTGGTGAAAGCGGCGGCAGCACGCCTTAATGCTTCGCCGGAAGTGTTTAGAACGGAAATGAGTTGCGTTGTCCACGTGCCATCTGGCAAGAGCTTTGCGTATGGCGAACTTGCTGCAGAGGCTGCGCGATACTCCCCTTCCTCGCATCCCAAATCGAAGACGAAGAGCGAATACAAAATCGTCGGCCAACCAATTCCGCGCTTCGATATTCCGGCCAAGGTTAACGGGTCCACGCATTACGGAATCGACACCCAACTGCCGGGCATGTGCTACGCCGCCATCCGGATATCGCCCGTTTTCGGCGGCAAGCTTGTTTCCGTGAATGAAGCTGTCATCGCACAAAATCGCGGCGTCAGGAAGGTTATAAGGCTGGACGATGCCGTGGTCGTGGTGGCCGATCGATTCTGGCGCGCCCGCGACGCAGTCCTTGCGCTCGAACCCGTGTTTAACGATGAGGGTAACGGGGACGTCTCCTCGAAGACCATCCGCGACCGCCATCTCGCAGCGCTGAACAGCGGCAAAATCAAAAAAGACCACTCCACCGGTTCCGGCGCAGAAGGGTTAAACGAAGGCACCCTGATAGAACGCATCTACAGCGTGCCGTATCTCGCGCATGCCTGCATGGAGCCTGTGAACGCAACCGCTCTATGTCAGCAGGGCTCTCTCGAAGTGTGGTCTGGCACGCAGGATGGCCTGGGCTCGCGGGCATTTTGCGCCAAGGCCGCCGGGATCCATTTGGATAAGTGCACCTTTCACTTGCTGCCGAGCGGCGGCGGTCTCGGGCGGCGGCTTCCGGACCAGTGGAACTTCCTGACCTACGCGGTGAAGACCGCCGTGGCCATGCCCGGAGTGCCGGTAAAACTCATCTTCACCCGCGAACAGGACTTGCAGCACGATCCCTACCGCCCCTGCGTCACGAGCCGCTTCCAGGCTGCGCTCAGTCAGGACGGATTGCCCGCAGCCTGGGTCAACCATTACACCACCGACGACCGATCAAGTTCCGAAGCGCACATATTCTATGGTGTACCCAACCAGTTCTACGGCACGGCGAAGGTCGTTACCCATGTGCCCACCGGTCCCTGGCGCAGCGTCGAGGCCTCCTGGCATGGCTTTTTCATCGAATCCTTTGTCGACGAACTGGCCCACCAAGCCAACCGCGACCCTGTGGAATACCGACGTGCGCTTCTGACAAACAAACCACGCCACCTGGCTACTCTCAATCTGGCTGCCGAGAAAGCTGGATGGGGCACGCCACTCCAGCCTGGTCACGCGCGCGGGATCGCGATGACGGACTGCTTTGGCACTATCGTGGTGCACGTCGCGGAGGTCGAAGTCACGGACAATGGCGCGGTAAAGGTGCATCGCATCACAACCGCAGCGGACTGTGGCATGGCTGTCAACCCGGATGGCTTCCGGGCGCAGGCAGAGGGCGGCATCGTCTTTGGGTTGAGTGCAGCCCTGTTTGGCGAGATCACCATCGATCATGGCGCTGCAGTGCAACAGAATTTTGTGGACTACGAGATGGTGCATCTTGCCGAATGCCCTGATATCGAGGTGCACATCCACGAGAGCGATGCGCCGCTCGGTGGCGCAGGTGAACCCCCCGTACCTGCCGTTGCGCCGGCTGTGACCAATGCGATCTTCGCTGCAACTGGAATTCGCATCCGCGATCTGCCTATCAAGAACCACGGACTCGCGAAGGCAGCGCGGAGTG
>JBEKOS010000181.1:0-8056 GCA_049521535.1 Terriglobales bacterium
GGCAATTATCGAAGTATTTGGCGCTATTTCGACTTGAGTGATGCCATCAATCTGCTCCCGGGAGTATTGCCTCCGACCGTTCTGATGCTGGTATTGCGCGTGGGCTGGGCCCATTCGGAGTGGGGCGCCCTTCCACTGACCTGTGTACTGATGGATTACGTAGTGTGTGTTGTATTTATGTTGACCGCACGCAGCGCACGCCGGATGTTCAGCGAGGCGGCACGCCCCAGCGGCAAGCGCAAGCGAACACTACTGGTGGGCACTGACGAAGGACTAGCGTCGGCACTTCGCCAGATAAAGCTCTCTCCAGACGTTTGGGTGGTAGGCCTCCTAGCCCCAGATGCGCGCCTGCAAGGCTCGCAAATAGCAGGCTTTCGCGTACTAGACCGACCTAAGGCACTCGCGCAACACCTGGCAACAGGCAGGATTGACCTAGTTCTGATTGTGGATGACGATGCCGATTCCATTGCGAACTGCGTCTCTGCGGCTATGGATTTTGGCGTGGAAGTGCGGTTGCTTCCCTCCGCGGCAAATATTATTCGTGGAGATGTCAAGGTTGCGGCCATACCCAAGCCCGAATTGGCGTTGAATCAGCGGGTTTCGACCGGTGATTCGCATCCCCTGGTGATCGACTGTTTTCGCAATCGCTCGGTACTCATCACCGGCGCCGGAGGTTCTATCGGTTCCGAGCTAAGTCGGCAGGTCGCACGCCTGCCAGTTTCCCGAGTACTTCTTCTCGATCAAGATGAAAACTCCATCTTCGAGATCCACGGGGAACTCAGTTCGCATAGGAAATCCAATATCGTTCCCCTAGTCGCCGATATTCGTGACCGAGAACGAATCTGTACAGTCTTTGGAAAGTACCGTCCCCAAGTTGTTCTACACGCTGCGGCCTACAAGCACGTGCCCGTTATGGAGACCAATTGCACGGAAGCTATCCTGAACAACGTGACGGGAACGCGGATGCTGGCCGAGGCGGCGATCGAGTTTGGCGCCGAGCGTTTTCTAATGATCTCCACGGATAAAGCGGTCAATCCCAGCAGCATAATGGGCGCGACCAAGCGGATGGCCGAGTTGCTGGTACAGAACCTGGCAGCACGACAAGATGGAAATGACAGGATCACGCGCTGCGCTTGCGTGCGCTTTGGCAATGTGATGGGCAGCCGCGGAAGCGTTGTCCCGCTATTCCTACGGCAGATCGCGGACGGCGGCCCTCTCACCATAACCGATGCCGATATGACTCGCTACTTCATGACGATCCCGGAAGCCGTGCAACTGGTGCTGCAGGCTGCGACCTTGGGTTCGAATGGGGATATCTATATGTTAGATATGGGCGATCCCATCAAGATAACCACACTGGCGCGCCGCTTGATCGAAATGTCAGGATTGCGACCAGGTCAAGATATTGAGATTCGCTTCGTGGGCAAGCGGCCTGGCGAGAAACTGCACGAGCAGCTATGGTACGACACCAGCAAGGTGGTCGCCACCTCGTTTCCACATGTGCTGAGCATGCGCTCGCAGGCATCGCTTGAAAACTTCGAAAGCCATCTGGATGCACTGGAATTGGCCGCACTTTCTCACAATGACGAGCTGGCCCGGCAAACAATAAAGGAAATGCCCATCAACTACAGTGAACATAATGCGGCCGCAGCCGTTAGCGCATAAATCGGTTCGAAAAATTGTAGCTTGGGTTCGCGAATTCAAGAGTCATTTATGCCTTACAAGGCTCGAACGCCAGGGCACCAAGCCCCATATGACGGTTGTTCGAAGTTCTAATCCCCCGAGCCAATTCCCAAATTGAATAGCAACCTTGAAAACTCAACCGGATACGACGCCATTATCATAGGCGGAGGATTGATCAGAATCTGGCTAGGGCTCGCACTGAGAGAGTAAGGCGCCATGGTCCTGATTATTGACCGCGCAGAGCTGGGTAGAGAGGCTTCCTATGCAGCTAGGGGAATGCAGCGATGGTCGAATTCTGGTGCGGTCAACCCTGGAAGAAGCTGCCTGTGACAAGAGAGTTGATCCCGCGGTGATTCAAAGACTTCACGCGGCAGCCATCGCCCTTGTACGCGCTATCGCGGCGGCAGCGATTTTGAAATGCTGGGCAGGATTGCGTCCGGGCACACCGGATGAGATGCCGATACAGGGACAAACAGTACTAAAGGGATATTTTGTTGCGACAGGTCATTACCGTGCGGGCGTGCTCGTAGCACCCATTGCTTCGATTTTGATGGCCTAGCTAACGCTGAGTTAAGAACCGGACTTCGATCTTTCCACGTTTTCCCTAGAGCGTGTTTCAAGAATAGATTCTGCCTCAAGCTACATGCTTGGGCGAGCAATTTCATGGTGAGCTTCTGTCATGAAGAAACGGCAGAAGCTATTAACCGATGACCGATGGGCGATAATCGAGTGGCTGTTTCGCGAACCGAAGCGCCGCAAAGAGAAAAGAGGACGACCTTGGGCCCGAACCGAGTTTGTTTGGGAGGTATTTTATGGATTTTGCAAACCGGAGCGGCCAGGCGCTTCTTGCCCTCCACCTGCTGGCGGCGACTGAAGCAGTGGAAGACCAAGGGGTGTGGCTGCGGGCGTGGCGGGCCCTGTTGGGCGCGCTGTATGAAGCAGGACTGCTCCAGTGGGAGGAGTCCTGCTTGGATGGCAGCTTCGCGGCGGACAAAAAGGGGGCGAAGCCGTCGGCAAAACCAAGCGGGGCAAGGGCACGAAGTGGATGGTATTGGTCGACGGTGAAGGTGTTCCGCTGGGAGTTCGGCTGGAGAGTGCCTCTCCGGGAGAGGTTACGCTTGCGGAAGCCACGTTGCACGAGGTCCGGGTGCCCCGTCCCAGAGGCCGCCCCCGGCAAAAGCCGGAGCGGGTAATTGCTGATCGCGGGTACGATTCCGATCCCTTGCGGGAGCGCCTGGCAAAGCGCGGCATCGAGCTGATCGTGCCGTATCGGGGAATTTCAAGTACCGTCGCTACGAGGATGGCCGGAAGCTGCGGCGATACAAGCGCTGCTGGATCGTCGAACGCACCAATGCTTGGCTGGGTCAGTTCCGCCGATTGTTGGTTGGTCATGAACATCTACTCTGTACGTATCGGGCATTCTTTTACCTTGCGCGCTTCTGGATTACACTGAGGGGCTTTTTATGAAACACGCTCTAGTAAAGTGTGAGCGAAATTCGAAAGAGGCATTTAGACTGATGTGTGGATGAGAATTCGTGGAGATTTGGAAGTCGGCGTAGTCCAAAGAGAACAGGTACAGGTGACGCGGTTGAATCGATCAGGGTCTTATCCTCACCCTGATCGAAAACTCGATCGTCCGCGGGTTGCCTTGTTTCATCCCTGCCTGATTCATGGAGGGATCCCGCATGTTTTCATCGAGTTGGCGCGGGGATTATTGGAACAAGACCTTGACGTCGACCTCGTGCAGGCTACACCTCCGCCCGCAATGGCAATGAGTGGTAGCAGAACAGATCCAGCACTAGGGGGTGATGTGCGAGATCAGGTGCCGGACGGCGTTCGTCTAGTCGACCTAAATACCTCCCGGGTGCTTAAAAGCGTCCTGCCGTTAGCGCGATACCTCCGGCGGGAGCGTCCCCAGGCGCTCATTTCCGGGGCGCTTCACGCCAACGTGGCGGCTGCTTGGGCGTGTCGTATATCACGGATTTCCACCAGGCTTGTCCTGACGGAACACAGTATTATCTCTGCGGTCGTGAAAAATGCAGCCTCAGCCCAGACTCCAAGGCGCGCTCGGGTTTCGCCCTTTTTTGTGCGCCTGTTCTACCCTTGGGCCTACGCTTTGGTTGCGGTTTCACCCGGCGTGGCTACAGACCTGGCGGCAGTTTCGGGTATTCCCCGGAAGCGAATTCATGTCATCTACAATCCAATAGTCGGTCCGGAGTTGTTCGCTCGCGCTGGCCTGCCGCTTGATCACGCTTGGTTCTTGGCGGGTCGCCCGCCGGTGATTGTGGCAGTTGGGCGGTTGGACCATTTCAAGGACTACCCCGTACTGCTGCGAGCGTTTGCCGTGTTGCGCCGCAACCGCCCAGCCCGCCTCTTGATTCTTGGAGAGGGTGAGGAACGCCGCTCTCTGGAAGCTCTCGTTCGCAATCTGGATTTGGAAGCGGATGTTTCCATGCCCGGAAATGTCGCGAATCCATTGCCGTTTATGAAGCGTTCTGCGGTCTTTGTGCTCTCCTCCAAGGCGGAAGCATTTCCCAGCGTACTAATTGAAGCATTGGCAGCGGGTGCGCAGATCGTTGCGACCGATTGCCCATTTGGGCCGAAAGAAATACTCGAAGATGGCACCTTCGGTAGATTGGTTCCGGTTGGCGATGTGGACGCATTGGCCCGGGCTCTGGAACAGGCGTTGGCCGTGCCTTCCCCTTCAGCTCCCGCGTCCGCATTGAAGCGATTTTCCCGCGATGAAAGTATTCGTGCATATTGCCGGCTCATTGGCGTGCCATTCACGCCCTGCGCCTAGCCGGGCGGCTTACTCACGCCCCAGAACGCTTACTTTGCAGTTGCGGGACCTGCGGCTGACAGCAAAGACGGCGATCATTCGCATTGCGTGGATCAAACATGGGTGATCAGAGTCTCGGGCGATGATTTGGGAGCGGATTTTCCAGCGTGCAGCCAAACATTGAGTGACGGTAAGTTAGACTCCAATAATCCAAAGGCTGAATAAAGCGGTCGACGAGGCGCTGCTTCGCTCGGTTCTCTTTGCAAGGCGTTGTCACGGCCCCTTTTTTTGCGTTTCTGCACATTTTGCTTTGCGATGCCCCGATCCGTCGATAAATGCGAACCAGAAGATGTAGGGGTTCCAAGAGGCGCATGGAATGCGGCAAGCAGGGGTATCGTGCAAGAAACAGGGGCGAGGTTTTATGCACCCGTGAGGTGAGCAAAACCGATACGATGAAGGCGTGATCAAGCCCAGGAAACCTTCTCCGACCGAGTCTCCACTTCTTTTTGAAATTGATGCTGAACCGCTGGCCGAAACGCTCACGGCATGGGGCGGCATCCCGTTGGTAGTGCAAGCGCTACGGTCGCTGGGATTGCCGGCCAGCGTCAAGCGGCACGTCTCGATCAAGCAGCGGGAGCGAGGCTACGACGAAGCCACGATGGTAGAAAGCTTTGTGGTGCTGAATGCGCTGGGGGGAGAATGCTTGGATGACTTCAGCCATTTGCGCGGGGATGCCGGGCTGAAGGAAATGCTGGGGCATGAGATTCCTTCTCCGGAAGCGGCGCGGCAGTTTCTGTACCAGTTTCATGCGGAGGAGAAGATCGCAGCGGCCAAACGGCAACGGGGACCGGAGCAAATCGCCTTTATTCCGGAGGAGAACAGTGCCCTGGCCGGACTCGGGGAAGTGAACCGGGAACTGGTCCAGGAGTTGGGGCGGCGCTGTCCGGAGCAACGCATCGCCACGGTGGATCAGGATGCCACCATCATTGCGAGCCGCAACCGGGAAGCGCGGTGGACTTACGAGGGGGAGCGCGGCTACCAGCCCATGCTGGCGGTGTGGGCGGAGCTGGACGTAGTGCTGGCCGATGAATTTCGGGACGGGAATGTGCCGGCGATGATGGCTCCGCTGACGGTCGCAAAACGAGCGTTCGCGGCGCTGCCGGAGACGGTGACGACCTATTATTATCGGGGCGATTCGGCCAGCCGCGAACATGGCCTGATCGATTGGCTGCGGGACGAGAAGCGAGCGGACGGTCCGCAAGGACTCATCGGTTTCGCCATCAGCGCCCGCCTGAGCGATGCCTTACACCAGGCGATCTTGCGGGTTTCGGAGGGGGACTGGCAACCGTACGGGGAGCCGCATGGTAAAGAAATCCGGGAGTGCGCCGAGGTGGATTTTGTGCCGGGGGAAAGGTCGGAGCACAAAGACACGCAGCCCTTGCGTTATGTGGCGATTCGCATCCGCCAACGGCAGGAAGAGTTGTTTGCGGATGGCAGTAAGGTGAAACATTTTGCGATTGTGAGCAATGTGTGGGAGTGGACGCCGGGGCGGCTGATGCAGTGGCATCGCGAAAAGGCAGGCACGGTGGAAGGGGTGCACGACGTGGTAAAGAACGAGTTGGCGGGCGGAGTAATGCCGAGCAAGTATTTTGGAGCCAATGCGGCATGGCTGCGACTGGTGGTAATCGCGCATAACATCCTCACCGCGTTGAAGCGGTTAGCCCTGCCGGCGGAATGGCTGCGAGCGCGCCCGAAGCGGCTGCGCTTTTTGCTCTTCAACACTGCCGGGCGGTTGGTCCAGCATGCGCGGAAAGTGGTGCTGCGATTGGCGGCCTTGGGAATACGCATCGCCATATGGAGGGAAGCCATGCGGCGGCTGCCGGTGGGCACGTGATCTCGGAACTGGCTGATCGACGGATTTGCAGACCCGGTTTTTGCTCGACTCCGGCACCACTGCGCCCGGAGTAAATCGCCGGGTCGCTTGCGCTGCGAGGCGCCGGCCCAGAAACCAGTCGCAGACCACCCGGGCAACCGGATCGTCGGCCTCGGTCCGCCCTCGAGTCCGCAACCTACCATTGCACCTGCCCCTTCGCTACCTTATCGACGGATTGGGGTGACGCAAATTGTCTTTGCGAGAAACGGCCTGTGTGCTAAGATTCCAAGGAATATGTCCCCCCGATAGATTGCTTTGAATTCCGGCATGGCAGGGAATTCATTGGCAGCACAAACGACGGCGGCATTCTTGCGAAATCAGTTTCGCGGACCCTTACACGGAGAGTCAAATGGATTCCGAAACCCAAGCACTTGTTAGGCCAACCGAGGTCACGCAGGTCGAAGGCAACTTGCTGCGTGGCGGAAGTAGCGCTTATGCCAATATTAGTGCCGATGGTTTTTTGCTCGAATACGTGACGGTGCTCAAGAAGCACCGATGGAGAGTCTTCACGGTGGCGGTCGTGGTGGTAACGCTTTCCACGATCTCCGCTCTGAAGGCGGTCCCTCTGTACGTCGCCACCGGCCGTATTGCCATCAACCGTGAAACTCCTGTCAACTTGGGATTCCACGATATGGATCCCGACGTGGACGATTTCGATACCAACATTGCGCTCGAAACGCAGGTCAAAATTCTGCAAAGTAAGGTTCTTGCAGCCGAAGTCATCAAAAACGCTGGATTGGTAATCAGCGCCGACAGTGCCAGCGGCCTTCCGACAGTCGTGCCGACAAATTCGACTTTGGAATTGAATTCAGCGCAGGAGAAAGCGCAAGTCAACCGTTACTTAAGCAGTCTGGGAGTAAAGGTTTTGCCAGGCACTCGCGTTCTGGAAATTCAATACACAGACCCTAATCCCCGGCACGCTGCGGAGATGGTAAATGAGACGATCAGCACGTATATCGACCAGAATTACCAGACCAAGGTCAACGCCACGAACCAGACTGCGGTCTGGCTGCAGAAGGAGTTAACAGACCTGAGGTTGAAGATGGAAACCGCCGAGGCGGAATTGATCAAGTACCAGAAAGAGAACAATATTTTTGGTGTAGACGACAAGCAGAATATCATCAGCAGTACATTGGATGATTTGAACAAACGGCTCACCGAGGCGGAGACGGAGAGGATTCAAAAAGAATCGATGTACCAAATGGCTGCGGACGGGCACGCTGACCTGTTCGAGCAGCAGGAAATCGGCGGCACCATGCTTGATCGACTGCGCGAACGCCAGAGTGATCTGCGCACGCAATACACGGTGATCAGGACGTCGTTGGGCCCGCACTATCCCAAGGCGGTTGAAATTCAAAATCAATTGGAACAGACCCAGGCAGAAATCGATGCGGAAAATGGGCGGTTGGCGCTAAAACTGAAGCGCGACTATATGGCCGCTATCAATCGCGAGAAGCTACTAAGCGCCGCGCTCGATGAGCAAAAGGCGAAATCTAATGCGATGAGCCAGAGCGCGATTCAATTCAATATCTTGAAGCGTGATGCGGATAGCTACCGGACAGTTTACGAAGGCTTGCTGCAAAAAATGAAAGAGGCTGGAATCTCCGTGGGATTGAAATCAAACAACGTGCGCATTCTCGATGCAGCCGATGTCCCGTCCA
>JBEKOS010000182.1:0-8027 GCA_049521535.1 Terriglobales bacterium
AACCTGCTACTGATCTCGCGGACCAATATTGCTGGTGTAACATATAGGTTCAGAACGACAATAAACTCTGGACCGGCTTATGGTTTCACTTCAGCCCCGGCTAAATCTCAAAGTTGCGCAAAAACAGATCCTGACACCCGGCTTGGTGCAGATGGTCAGCGTGTTGGCCTTGAACAAGCTGGAACTGCGCGACATGATTCAGGCGGAGATGGTGGAAAATCCGGTCTTGGAGGAACTGGAAGATTCGGTTCCCATTCTCGACGATGTCGAGCGGCGCGATGAGGCGCCGGTTACTACGACTGAGGATGCCGCCGCGACGGAAGAAAAGAAGGACAGTTTTGATGAGATTGACCTCGACTCCTACTTTCAAAACTATCTGGATCCGGGATATCGCAGTCCCGATGTTGAGTCCATCGAACGCCCCTCCTTCGAGAATTTTCTTTCCAAGCCGGCCACGCTGACCGACCACCTTTTGTGGCAGTTGGGCGCGATGATCGTCCGTCCCGAGGTGCGGATCGCCGCCGAATTGGTAATTGGCAATCTCGATGAAGACGGCTATCTTACCGCTTCCGAAGACGAATTAATGGCCGTTTGCGGTTCGCAGTTATCCGTGGAAACCGCAAAGCCCTCGCCTGCCGAAAATCCTGCAGTGCACGCAACCGGCGTCGATATTCCTGTTGTGCGGCATGAGCTGCAACCGGAACCGGCATTGCCCGAAGGTCCGGCGTTCGCTCAAGAGACCTTGGCCGCCGACCATCCACCCGTCGCTACCCCAAGTGACTCGGATGGCGCTGTTGGAACTCTTGGCCGTGATGATCTGGAACATGATCTGGCAACGACCACCGGGGCACTGAGAATTCCAGACTCCGCTGCTGGCTTCCCAGTCAATGATAATGAATCGGTAGCCGAGCCTCCGAGCCATCGGGAGGCATTCGAAAACGCATTGCCGCCAAACCCGGCTGGCATTTCGCTTGTCCCCCACGTGCTACGGCGGACAACATGGTTTACCCTTGAGGATTTACGGGAAGCGGTGGATCTCGTTCGGCAGATGGATCCGGCTGGAGTGGCTGCCCGCGATCTTCGGGAATGCCTGCTTGCGCAGCTCAAGTATCACGAGAACCTGCACCAGCATCACAAACAAAAGCACGGCGAAAATGGGATTGCGGACGAGGTCCTGACCGATGCGGTAATCGTTGTCAGCGAGCATCTCAAACTCGTCCAGAACAAGCAGACCAAGGAAATCGCCAAGGCCATGGTCCGTCCGTTGGAGGCCGTGCAGGCCGCTCTGGATTTCCTGAAGACGCTTGATCCCCGACCCGGCCAGCGCTATAACCAGACGGAACCTCGCTTGATCGAGCCCGACGTGGCCATCATCAAGCAGCGTTGGGTGGATGAGACCGGGCACAGTTACGAATATCGGGCGATTCTGAACGATGAAGACGTACCGCAGTTACGGCTGAGCCACACCTACCGCAAGTTGCTGAAACCTGACCCAGCCACGGAAAAAGACGTCCGCAATTACGTTAAGGATAAGTACAAGTCTGCAATTCAACTCATCAAGAACATCGAGCAGCGCAAGCAGACGATATTGAAGGTTTGTTATTCAATCATCGACCGCCAGTCCGAATTTCTCGAGAAAGGCATTGACTACCTACTGCCCATGATGATCAAGGAAGTGGCCGAAGAAATAGGCGTGCATCCTTCCACCGTGAGCCGGGCAGTAGCCAATAAGTACGCGCATACCCCCCAAGGGGTCTTTGAATTGCGTTTCTTCTTCAGCGAGAGCGTGCAGGGACCGGAGGGCAACAATACCTCCCTGCTGATTCTCAAGCGCCGGGTCAAGAAACTGATCGAAGAGGAAGATCCCGCCCGGCCATACACCGATGAGCAAGTCACTCGTATTCTGCAGTCGCAGGGGATTCAGGTCACTCGCCGTACGGTGGCCAAATATCGGGAAGACATGCGAATCCCCAGTACCCACCAGCGTCGCGTTAAGAACTGACAGTTTGCAGGAAGTCACAATCCGGGGCGGGAAGCCAGAAATGACGAGGAAGAGAACGGAATCAGAGCAGGCCCGGTCTTCAAGAGCCTGGCTCTCGAGTCCTGTTACTGGAGGCGTATTTCATGAATGTGGAGTTTACCGGCAGGCAGATTGAGATTAGTCCCGCGTTACGAGCACAAATTGAGCACGGCCTGAACAAAGTCACGCGGTTATTGGGCGACAATTACGAGGCGAAGGCGATTCTGAGTGTTGAAAGGCACCGCCATGCCGCGGAAATCTCCGTAACTTGTCCAAACCGAAAACCGGTGGTTGGGTTGGCGGAAGCGAAGGAAATGTCAGCGGCAGTGGATGGCGCGCTGAACCACATGGAGCGCCAGTTGTTAAAGGACAAAGGACGCTGGCGGAATTTGAAGCGTCACAAAAAGCAGGCGCCGGACTCCATGGAACAGTCGTCCGCAAGCAGTGCTGGCGTAAAGACACCGGCGGCTGGGGACTGGCAGCTCGCCACGGGGCCGTCGCACGTCGTGCGGCTCGACAATGCCGTTGCCTCGCGGCCGATGACCATCGAAGAAGCGGTCAAGGAAGCCGAGTTTCGCGACCGCCACGTATTCGTATTTCACGACAAAGCCGGGAATACTCAGGTGCTGCACCGCAGAAATGACGGCAAAATCGAGTTGATCGAAGTTCCATAGGAGATAGGACGTTCGCCGCTGGTTGACGCAGATAAACACGGATCGTCAGTATTACTGCAAGCATGTCGCTCGAACATTCATAGGGTTTCTAGTTTTGTGTCTCCGGTGTTCGATAGAATCTGCGTAAGTCTGCGGCGGTTTCTGTCCAATTTGTCCTTACCGGCCGATTGGGGTTTCAACTTCGATATTCTGGCTGGCAGAGTTGGCGGGTCCAATTCTGCACTTCGGAGCGACCGAATATGCCTCCTCGAAATCCTAAATCCCGAATCCCCAAGCCGAAATCCATTCGGGATGTCCACGCTCCCCGCACGGGCACCGAACTCGTCATCATCACCGGCATGAGCGGTTCGGGAAAACTGTCGGTGCTCAAGGTCTTCGAAGATCTTGGATTTTATTGTGTGGACAACTTGCCGGTAGACCTGATTCCTCCCTTTGCGGAGCTGGCGCAGCAGTCAGGTGAAATAGCCAAGTGCGCGCTGGTTGCGGACGTGCGCGAAGGGCCTTCGTTAAAGCGGCTTCCGGAGATCGTTCAGAGCCTGCGGCACCGGCTCCGCACCACGGTGATTTTTCTCGAGGCCAGCGACGATGCATTGCTTCGGCGCTTCAGTGAGACGCGCCGGCCGCATCCGCTGGGCACGGAAACCACCGTGAAGTCCTCGCTTGGTTCGGAGCGGCGCCAACTGCACCAGATTCGCCGCATCGCGGACGTCGTGATCGACACCTCAAACTTCAATGTCCACGAGCTGCGATCGCACATCTTTCACCGGTTCCAGCCGGGGCCGATGAACCAGAACATCCTGGTGTCGGTCGTCAGTTTCGGTTACCGCCACGGGGTGCCGGAAGAAGCAGATCTCTTGTTTGATGTTCGCTTTCTGCCGAATCCGCATTTCAAGCCTGAATTCCGGCCCTTCACAGGAAAGCACCCGAGTGTGGCCAAATATATCCGGTCATTCCCCCAAACGAAGGAATTTATTGCGCGCATCTCCGACTTGCTTATCTACCTGCTGCCGCACTACGTCGAGGAAGGCAAGAGCTATCTTACGATTGGCTTTGGCTGCACCGGCGGCCAGCACCGCAGCGTCTTCATTGCCCAGGAAGTGTTCAAGCGTCTCAAGAAATCCGGTTACCACGTAAAAGTCGCCCACCGGGATGCGCCCAAATAGTGGTTTGTTTATCCCTGGCTGACCCGCGCTCATCCGCGTCCATCTGCGGCGAGCCCTTTGCCTTTCGCTATCGGCGGGCGACGGCGAGTCGAAGCCGCTGTCCTGACCGTCGATTGTCCGTTATCCTATCACCTAAGGCTTGGTTGACTTGGATCGCATGCGGATTGGCCTTCAATCAATTTACCTGTCTGTTCGTCCGGCGCTATTGACCGCATTACTGTTGCTGTCGCCGGCGGGGCATTCCGTTACGTCCGATCCAACGACTTTTCTACAGGACAACTCCGATTGGTGGTCGCTGATGAATGGCCGCTTTACGGAATCGAAGGCCGAACCGCAGAATCGCGAGCTCTCGGCCGCCAATTTTCGAGTTCTTGGCGTCAGCCTGGGTGAGGATCAATTCGATAAGCTCGCCTTTAAAGTGGGGCGCGCCAGCGTCCTCGAGCGCGGCGACGCGCTCACCAGCCGCACTCAGGTCTGTTATGTGTCCCCGGCCCCGGAAAGGGTCCACCTCATTTTCGAAAGCGGAGAGGTGCCCTACGCACTGTATCTGTTTACCGGGGGCGACCACTGGCAGGGAGAGGATTTCTGCCTCCCGACCCCGCTGGTATCAAAGAAGCTCGGCATCGCCAGCGGCCTGCATCTGGGGATGACCCCGCGCGCCGTTTTGGCAATCCTTGGCAAGCCGAGCGTGGCTTCATCCAACCGCCTGATGTATTGGCTTGAAACCAGGAAAAAAACTCCACCGGGAGATCTGGCCGAACTGCGCAGCAACAATCGGGACCTTTCGGAGCCGGAGTTTCACAAGAATTATGATTTCTTCGACCTTTCTGTCTACGTGGAAGCCCGCTTCAACAGCACCGGCCTGAATTTCCTTGCCATTTCCAAGATCGAAAGCTACTGAGAAAAGGAGAGGCCTGAACCGCTTAACTGCCATATCCATGGCGTCAATGTGCGTTTCGTTGTTGTCCGCTACATGACTCGGAGTCAACGGGCAAAACTCCAGCGATGTTCCACTGCTGGAACCAGTCTCGTAAACATTCCGGAGGGCTGGAAATAGTCCATTCTAAAGGTGGCCTGTGGGACTGCACCTGCACGACGGCGGGACGTTGGGAGTTGATCGGCTATCCTTGCCGCTTTTGCGGAAGCACGAGGACGCCTGTTTCTCGGTGACGATTGTGATGAAGCCTTTGCTTTTTGCTCTCTGTGTTGTGTTTGCGTTTAGCGGTCTGAGCGCGCAGAGACCTGTGTGGCAGCCGTCGCCCGGACATATGCAAGTTCCGATATGGCCGGGGACCGTGCCTGGTCCCCAGCCGGTTGGGGGGCCGGAGTTCGCTGAGACGACGGCGAAGCCGTGGATGGATACCGGCAGGCCGGTGACCGGGGTGAGCAACGTCACGCGGCCTACTATGACGGTCTATTCGCCACCAGGAGAGAATACCGGCGCAGCGGTCGTCGTCTTCCCTGGCGGGGGCTATCAGGGCCTGGCCATCGATCTTGAAGGCACCGAGGTCTGTGATTGGCTGACATCCAGGGGGATCACGTGTGTGCTGTTGAAATATCGCGTGACGGATGTGGGGGCATATCCGAAATCAGGGCCGTATCCGGAATCACCGATGGCATTGGAGGATGCGCAGAGGACGGTGGGGCTGGTGCGCTATCACGCGGCGGAGTGGCATATTGATCCGCACAAGATTGGTGTGCTTGGATTTTCGTCAGGCGGTCATCTGGCGGCGGCGATGAGCACACATTTTGAGAAGCGTTTGTATCCGGCTGTCGATGCCGCCGACGAAGCGAGCTGCCGTCCAGATTTTGCAGTGGCTGCTTATCCGGGCCATCTGTCGCTGTCCGCGGCGCAGTGGGATGCAAAGCAAGGCGCCAAGAAGTTTGTGATTCACTATCCGGCGACTGCCGACAAAAATCTGGGGTTGAATCCTGATATTCCTGTCACCCGTCAGACTCCGCCTACGTTTTTGCTGCAGGCAGAGGATGACCACGTGGACAATGTAAACGACTCGCTGGCTTACTACATTGCGCTGAGGAAAGCAGGAGTTCCGGTGGAAATGCATCTGTATGCTCAGGGCGGGCATGCATTTGGATTGCGGCGTACGAAGCTCCCGATAACGGGGTGGCCTCAGTTGGTGGAGACATGGCTGGGGACGATCGGGATGATTTCTGAATAGGTGCTCCGGGATCGCCTGTTATCGCCTGCCCGCTCGCCTCTGACTTGTGACGTCTTCAGTTCTTCGTCCACTCGTCCACCCACTCATTCACCGTCTTCCACCACAGCCGCGAGTTTTGCGGCTTGCCCACCCAGTGACCCTCGTCGGGGAAGTACAGCATCTCGGAAGGCACGCCCAGCCGCTGCAACGTGGTGAAGAGCTGAAATCCCTCGCTTACGTCGAGGCGGTAATCGAGCTGGCCGTGCACCACCAGCATCGGAGTCTTGAAGTTGGCGGCCTTCAAGTGCGGCGACCATTTGCGATAGAGCTCCCGATTCGCCCACGGCGTTCCCTTGAATTCCCATTCGGGAAACCAGAGTTCCTCGGTCGTACCGTACGCGGATTCAGTGTTGAAGATCCCGTCGTGCGAGACAATGCACTTGAAGCGCGTGGTGTTTCCTTCGATCCAGTTCGCCATGTAGCCGCCATAACTCGCGCCCAGAGCGCATTCCCGGTTCTTGTCGACAAACGGGTAGGTTCTTTCGGCATAGTCCAGCCCTAGCATCAAGTCCTGGTACGCGCGGCCGCCCCAGTCGCCATTGATCTCGTCAATAAATTTCTGTCCGTAACCGGTCGAGCCGCGCGGATTGACCATGATCACCACGTAACCATTGGCGGCAAATAGCTCCGGGTTCCAACGGTAGGACCAGGAGTCTCCCCATGCGCCCTGGGGCCCGCCGTGGATCAGAAACTTGACCGGATACTTCCTTCCGGCGTCGAAACCCGGCGGCTTTACCATGAAGCCCTCAACCTTGGTCCGTTCGGCGCCGGTAAACCAAAATGGCTCCAGCGGCTGCATGGAAATCTGTGCCAGGACGGCGTCGTTCATGTGGGTGAGCGGGGTTGGCGGTTCGTTGCCGGCAAGCTTGAGCTTGTAGATCTCTGTCGGCGCCTGCACCGACATGCGGGTGAACAGCAAGGCCTTGCCATCGCGAAGGACGGCAAGATCGTCGTAGAAGCCGCGCGCAATCTCCCTTACGTCGTTCCCGGCAATCGAGACCGAATAAATCGGAGATTCTCCCTTGTCTTCGGCGCTGAAATACAAGCTCGTTGAATTCGGCGCCCAGACAAACGAGCCCGCCCAGGCATCGAAACTTTCGGTGAGGTTCTTGATCTGGCCGGTCTGGCGGTCGTAAATCACAAGCCGAAACTGATCGCTTTCGTATCCCGCGCGTTTTTGCATGCGCCAGGCAATCCATTTCCCGTCCGGCGAATAGAGTGGAGAGGAATCACTGCCGGGCGAAGTGGAGATCTTTCGCGGGGCTCCGCCAGTCGCAGGCACGACGAAAATATCGTTGTTCGTGCTGAGCGCATCGACTTCATCCAGGTTGCTCGTGAAGGCCACTTCGCGGCCATCGGGGGAAAAGGCGTACATGTCCTGCCCGCCCAGCGAGAATGGCGGAGCGTCATGGTCGCCGGGGGTAAGGTCGCGCGCCGTGCCGCCCTGCGCCGGAATGATGAAGATATGCGTGCGCTTGCCGAACTTGTAGGTCGACCAGTGGCGATAAAAAAGATGAGTAAAAACGGATGCTTTCACTTTTGATTCGGCGCGGGCATCGTCGCGCTGCTTGTTGCAGGCGTCATCCGCACAGTCAGGCCACACTTCGCTGGTGAAGAGAACGTTGGCGCCATCCGGCGACCATAATCCGCCATCGGCCTCCGTGGAGATATTGGTGACCTTGCGGGCTGGCTTGAGCGAAACGCCCGCGGGATCGAATTCCGCCACCCAGATTTGGGAACCGCCTTCGCGGGCCGAAACAAACAGCAGGCTCTTGCCGTCCGGTGACCAACGTGGCCGCTCTTCACCGGACTTGTCGAAGGTCAACTGTCTGGCTTCGCCGCCCTCTACCGGCACTACCCACAAGTGCGATCGCCGTGTGTTTTCCTCCAAATTGACATCAACCGCGGAGAAGGCAGCCCAGCGGCCGTCCGGCGACACTACCGGTTCAGC
>JBEKOS010000183.1:0-7991 GCA_049521535.1 Terriglobales bacterium
ATTCCTGATCCTCCGTCAACGCGCGCTCCAGCGCCTCGACCTGGCCGCGAATGCGGCGGGCCCGCACGATCAGTTTCTGCTTGTTCTTTGTGGTATGGCTCATGCTTTTGCAATATACCATGGGGGGGTATACTATTACAAATTGTTTTGGTCGGGCGCAATGAATGTTCGAAATGGCAAATCGATACACCGGGCGGTGGAGATGCTGCTCGCTCTGTTCTGGCTGATCGCCGCCGCCTACATTGTCCCGGCGTATGCGCAGCAGCCGGATGCATCCGCGCCCGCCAGCGACACTCCGGCCGCAAGCCCGAATGATCCGGCCAGTCCGCCCGATGACGCCGATCCCGAGCCGGAAACCATGTTCCCGCATCTCCAGGACACGCGCTATTGGCTCTCCGGTCAGGCCAATTTCATCTTTCAGACGCATCCGGACTTTCCCGCGGAATACAGCGGCCCGCACAGCCTTCAGCCGGTATACCAGAAGGCCACTTCGCGCGTCCTGACGCTTTATACCGGCATGAGGATCAACAACTCCTTCGAAATCCTGGCCGACGTCGAAGAGGCCGGCGGTGCGGCGCTCAGCACGGGACTTGGTCTGGCAGGGAACACCGATTTGGACATCGTGCGCAATCCACTGTTGAGCAAGGCGCCATACCTGGCGCAAGGCATGATCCACAAGGTGTTTGCCTTGAGCAAAGACAAGGTTGAGAACCGGCGCAGTTTCCTCTCGCTGTTCGAGGAGTTGCCGCGGCGCCGCCTGGAAATCCGTTTCGGCAAGTTCAGCCTGCCGGACTTTTTTGACGTGAATTCGGTGGGCTCCGACACGCATTATCAATTCACCAACTGGACCGTGGACAACAACGGCGCCTGGGATTATGCCGCCGACACGCGCGGCTACACCGTGGGTGCGGTAGCGGATTTCGAGGACCGCAACTGGGGTTTCCGCTTCGCCGAAGCGCTCATGCCGGAGGTCGCCAACGGGATCAATCTGGTCTGGCGGCCGTGGCAGGTTCACTCGGAGAATTGGGAATACGAATTGCGTCACGGCGTAGTGCCGAAAAAGGCCGGAATCATTCGCCTTCTTGCTTATACGAACTACGCCAATATGGGCATCTACCGCGACGCGATCATCCAGTCTGACGAAGGCAGGGCCTTCGCGCCCAGCATTACCGACCATCCCTGGCACGTCACCTGCAAGTATGGGTTTGGCGCCAACCTGGAGCAGGACCTGAGCCATTACGTCACGGTCTACGCCCGCTGGGGATGGGACAATGGAAAGACCGAGTCCTTTGCCTACACCGAGGTCGATTCGACCTATTCGGGGGGCATACGAGTGACCGGTGGGCTATGGCGCCGTAAGCAGGACCGGGCCGGCATTGCGTTTGTCTCTAACGGAATTAGCGCCTACCACCGCACCTATCTGGCGCTTGGTGGCCTTGGCTTCCTGCTGGGCGACGGCGGGCTCACCTACGGCCGCGAGCAGATCATGGAAAGCTTTTACACCGCCCATGTTTGGCGCGGTATCTATATGGCGCCGGGCGTGCAATATCTAAACAATCCCGGTTATAACCAGGTGCGCGGGCCGGTGGTCGTAGGGGCATTGCGCGCACATGTGGAATTCTGAGTCTGATCGAGGGCCAATGCGGAAGTCCACTCTGCCGAATGCGGCAGCTTCGGAGCATGCTGCCGATCGGCCAGCAGTGCTGGTACCAGGAACTCGTGTCCCTCAAGGAGTTCCCACCTATGCAGCGTTGGGTTCACCACTCGATTCTGTCAATTCCGGGCACTGCATCGAAGTGCCGGTCGCGACTCAGCAGGGGCAGGCCGTGCTGGCGGCAGAGCGCCGCGATCCAGGTATCATTGGTTGGAATAGGCTTTCCTGCCCGGCGAAGCTCAAGGCGGATAGTCGCGTAATTGTGAGTCGTACGGTCGGTAACTTCAAGAACTCTGCCAGTGCCAACAAATCGTTCGAGCCAACGAAGGTAACCAGCCCGGTAGCGCGACGCAGCGATACCGTAGCGGAACTCTCCCAGGACGATAACGGGTATACATAGCTGACTACCACGGGACACTTCCGGGTGGAGTGCCGGGTCGCCATCGGCAAACGCTGACAGGGCGTTCGTATCTAGAATCACCGCCACAACTCGGGGTCAATCTGCTCGAATTCCTGATCCATCAGGCGCTGAATACGCTCGGTTTCCTTGCGCAAGTGCTTCAGCGTGCCAAAGTGCTTCATCCAGGGCTTTTCGTCGCCGGGCGGGGTCGCACTTAATTTCGCTTCAACCGCCTCGGTCACAAACTGGCGCAACGGCAATCCCTGTTCCGCGGCCCTGGATTTGGCGCGGCGAAAAATTGCATCCGGGATTTCCAGCGTGGTTTTCACGATGCAGTCATCGTCCCATATTTATGGGAGCAGCGTCAAACTTAAATCTGGGACTGGCCCGCGCCGATGACCATATGCGCGGTTTGAGCAGACAGTCATTGGCGCCAACGCCAGCGGCGTTCTTTGCCGCGCGGGGGTTGGCGCGGAATGAAGCATCCATGCAACTCTCTGGAGATACAGAGATTCTTCAGCCACGCCAAATCTCGCGCGGCAAAGCCACTCGTGCGGAATTGGCGGGCTTCAGAATGACAAATGTCCGGGCTGCACAAATCTTCAGGAACTCACGCACATTCTTTAGCCCTGGACACGGGCAACTTGGGTCTGAAGCGTTAGAACGAGAAGGTGTCTAGCAGGGCCACTGGGGAGACAAGGGACACCAACAGCGCAATTCTGCAACAATGTCTATTCGGAATTCGTGTATTCGAAGCCACTCATCGCAGGGGGAACTTATGCAAGGGGTCTGGAGACTTTCTTGTCTGGGGTTATTGCTGGCCGCAGCATTGGCCGGGGAAGCTTTTGCCCAGAAATCGCTGACTTGGACCGAACTTCGCGACCAGTTCGAAGCGGCGAATCCCACGCTGCAGGCGGACAAGGTGAACATCGACGAATCCAAGGCCCAGGAGATCACGGCGAACCTGCGTCCGAACCCAAACCTGGCGCTGTCCGGGGATCAAATCGATCCCTTTGGCGGAGGGCCGTCCCATGGCGCATTTGCTTACTTTTTCCCGCTGGCCAATGTCAGCTATTTGCACGAAAGGGAACACAAGCGCGAGCTGCGAACCGAGAGCGCGCAAAAGGCGACCGGAATAGCGGTGTCCACCCACGCCGATGTGGAGCGGATGCTGCTGTTCAACCTGCGCAGCTCATTTGTGTCCACGCTGCAAGCGAAGGCGGTTTTGCAACGCGCGACCGACAATCTTGACTACTGGGACCACGTGCTCGACGTGAGCAGGGAACGATTCCATGCCGGCGACATCGCGCAAATCGATTATGACCGGCTGGAATTGCAGCGCGTACAGTATGAAAGCGACGTGCAAACCGCCGAAGTTAATCTGCGCACGGCGAAGATCCAGTTGCTCATGCTGCTGAACGACCGGACGGCGGTGGAGCAATTCGACGTAACCGGACCGTACGATTTCAGCGAACAACTGCCGTCGCGGGATGATGTCAGAAACATTGCCCTCGACACGCGGCCGGACCTGAAGGCTGCCGTGGAAGCCATCGATAAGGCACAAACTGACCACGACCTAGCGGTGGCAAACGGCTCCACTGATCCTACCTTCAGCTTCGATGTGGGGCGCAATCCTCCCATCGATGCCTACTTTGGCGTGGGCGTGAGCGTGCCCTTGCGAATCTTTGACCGCAACCAGGGGGAGAAGCTGCGCACCCAGTTCGATATCACGCGCAACCAGAAATTGCGCGACGCCGCCGAAGCCCAGGTATTCAGCGATGTGGATTCCGCTTACGCGATGGTGGACAGTAATGTGATCCTGCTGCGGCCCTACAAGGCGAAATACCTGCAGCAGGCGGTTCACGTACGCGATACGGTGCAGTTTTCGTATCAGCATGGCGGCGCTTCGCTGCTCGATTTCCTGAATGCCCAAAGCGACTACCGCATGGTGGAACTCAATTATGTGAACCTGATTGGTTCCTACCTGATGGCGGCGGCCCAATTGAATATGGCCGCGGGCCGGGAGGCAATCCCGTGAGGCCTGAATTCACCGGGCGTAAGTATGCAGCAGGTCAATGGCTGCTTGTGGGCGTCTTCTTGAGCTTGTTTCTCGCTGGATGCAATGGCGGCAGATCGGACCCGAATGCGGGAGCGCCTCCGCCGGCCACCGTTGAGCCGGATATGGACGCCAACAACTTCAAGGTGGAACACCCTGAGCTGTTTCCGCTGGTGACGGCAACCGAGTACAAAGCGGCCCCCGCCCTGAATGTGACCGGCGTAGTGCAACCCGACATTTCCCGCGCCGTGCCGGTGATTTCCCTGGCCTCCGGCCGCGTAGTGGAGATCAAGGCCCGGCTGGGCGATTCGGTCAAGAAAGGCCAGGTGCTGCTAAAGGTTCAGAGCAACGACGTTTCGGCAGCTTACCAGGTGTATTTGAAGGCTGTGAACGATGAGCGCCTGGCGCGTCAGCAACTCGAGCGGGCGCAGATTCTCTACGACAAGGGCGCTATTGCCAAGAGCGCCCTCGAGCAGGCTGAAGACACGGAGCAGGATGCCAAAGTGGACTTGAATGCGGCGATCGAACAATTGCATCTGCTCGGCGTGGACCAGGGCCATCCCTCGCCCATCGTCGAGGTAAAGGCGCCCATCTCAGGCATTATTACCGACCAGCAGGTTACCAATGCAGCCGGCGTTCAGGGGTTGTCTGGACCTAACCCGTTCACCATCTCCGACCTTTCTTATGTCTGGGTCATGTGCGATGTGTACCAAAATGATCTCGATGCCGTGCACGTCGGAGAATTTTCGGACATTCACCTGGATGCTTATCCCGACAAAGTCCTGAAGGGCCGGATCGACAACATCCTGCCGATTCTGGATCCCACAATCCGCACTGCCAAGGTCCGGCTGGAAATCGCCAATCCCGGGCTGCTGAAGGTGGGGATGTTCGTCACCGCTACCTTCTTTGGCAGGCAACCCGTGGCTCGGGCCGCAGTTCCTGCCACTGCCATTCTGCACCTGCATGATCGCGAGTGGGTTTACACGCCGCTTAAGTCCGGGTATTTCAAACGGCTGGAAGTGGTCACGGGCAGCATGCTTCCCGGCAAGCTGCAAGAGGTGGTTTCAGGAATCAAACCCGGAGATCAAGTGGTTGAGAATGCTCTGGTGCTGGAAAATACCCTGGAGCAATGAATGATTCGCCGTGTCGTCGATTTTGCCCTCAATAATCGCCTGTTGATCGTGGCTTTCGCCCTCCTGCTTTTCGGCGCGGGTATGGTTGCGTTCCACGAGTTGCCGGTTGAGGCTTATCCCGACGTGGCTGACAACTATGTGGATGTGATTACCCAATGGCCCGGGATTTCCGCGGAACAAATGGAGCAGCAAGTGACGGTTCCTCTCGAAATCGTCATGAGCGGCATCCCGCATATGGTGCACTTGCGTTCGTTCTCCCTCTTTGGGCTGTCCGACGTGAAGATGATCTTTGACGATGAATCGGACAACAATTGGAACCGCGAACGCGTTCTGGAGCGCCTGAGCCAGGTCACTCTGCCACCGAATGTGGTGCCGCAGATGGGCACGGACTGGAGCCCGGTCGGCCAGATCTATTTTTTCACCTTGCACAGCGCCAATCCGGCATATGACGCGATGGAATTGAAGTCCATTGAAGACTGGGTTATCGAAAAACACTTCAAAGCGGTTCCGAACATTGTCGATGTTGCCAGTTTTGGCGGTCCGACGCGCGAATATCAGGTGCGCGTTGATCCGAACAAGCTGGTGTCCTATGGCCTGAGCCTGGCGCAGATCGAGCAACAACTCACCAACAACAATGTGAACGCCGGCGGAAGCTTCATACAGGAGGGCCTGCAGCAGATCAACGTGCGCTCAGTGGGATTGGTGGACCGCGTCCAGGACATCCAGCAGACTGTAATTACGGCCAGGAATGGCACGCCCCTCCGGGTGAAGGACATTGCGGAGGTTACCCAAGGCCCCAAGATCAGGCTGGGCCAGTTCGCTAAAGCCATTCACCGCGAAGACGGAAAGATCATTGACAACGACGATGTGGTGTCGGGCATTGTGCTGCTGCGCAAGGGCGCCGAGGGCGATGAGGCCCTTCGGGGCATCCACAAGAAAGTCGAGGAACTGAACAGTCGTATCCTGCCTCCCGGGGTGAAGGTGGTTCCGTTTCTCGATCGCAGCGATCTCGTGCGCTATACCACGCATACGGTGCTGCACAACCTGACGGAAGGCATGATCCTGGTATCGATCATCCTGTTCCTGTTCCTGGGCAACATTCGCGGCGCCTTCATTGTCGCGGCGACGATTCCGTTCTCGCTGTTGTTCGCGTCGATCTGTCTTGACCTGAGACACATTCCGGCAAACCTGCTTTCCCTCGGCGCGCTGGATTTCGGCATGGTGGTCGATGGCGCGGTGGTGATGATTGAAAACATCGTGCGCCATTTAAACCGGGAAAGCGAAAACTCCAAAACCATTAGCGAACGAATCAGCAATGCCGCTCATGAAGTGCAGCGCCCGGTTTTCTATGCGATCGCCATCATCATTACGGCTTATTTGCCTATCTTTACCCTGCAGCGAGTCGAGGGCAGGCTCTTCCATCCCATGGCATGGACGGTGGCGTTTGCGTTGCTCGGGGCGTTGGTGTTTTCGATTGTGATTGCGCCCGTGCTGGCGAGTATTGCCTTCCGAAACGGAGCGCGCGAATGGCACAACCCCATTCTGCAAATCCTGACGGAGCAGTATCGTTCTTCAGTTCGCTGGGCCATTCGCAATCGTGCGCTAACGGTCGGTGGCTGCATGATTGTTTTTTCTGTGGCCATGTACCTGGCTTTCGGCGGTGTAATCGGATCTGAATTCCTGCCTCACCTGGATGAAGGCGCGCTCTGGGTGCGTGGAACCCTTGCACCCAGCACCGGGCCGGACGAAGGCATTCGGGTGGCAAACCAGGCCCGCCTCCTGCTGTGCTCGTTTCCCGAGGTGCCGCAATGCACCAGCCAGGTGGGGCGCCCGGACGATGGAACGGATACCACCGGCTTCTTTAACACCGAGTTTTTCGTTGACCTCAAACCCAAGGAACAGTGGCGGCCGGTTTTTCACCAAAATAAGGACGAAGTGATTGCCGCCATGAATCGCGCCCTCGACAAAATCCCCGGCGTCGTATGGGGCTTTTCACAACCCATTGAAGACAACATGGAGGAGGCGGTCAGCGGAGTAAAAGGCGAACTCGCCACCAAAGTCTATGGTGCGGACCTGAAAGTTCTGGAAGATACCAGCGACCAGATCGTTAATATCCTGCACCGGGTGAAGGGGATTGAAGATCTTGGGGTCCTGCGTGTACTTGGCCAGCCCAACTTGAACGTGACCGTGGACCGCGACCAGGCAGCTCGTTATCAGATCAACGTCGCCGATGTCCAGGACGCAATCCAAACCGCTGTCGGCGGGAACGCACTCACCAAGGTGCTGCAGAAGGAGGCACGCTACGATCTGGTGATGCGGTACCTTCCGCGATACCGGGATACGCAGGAAGCAATTGCGAATATTCGGTTGCTTGCGCCCTCCGGGGAGCGTGTGTCTCTTGCGCAGCTCTCCAGGATTAGTGTGGCGGATGGCGCCTCCGAGATTTATCGCGAAGGGAACCAGCGATATGTGGCCATCAAGTACAGCGTCCGCGGCCGCGATCTGGGTGGTGCGGTGGAAGAGGCAATGAAACTCGTGAACGCGCAAGTCAAATTGCCGTCGGGATATCACATCGACTGGGAAGGAGAATATGAAAGCCAGAAGCGCTCCCAGCACCGCCTGCTGTTCGTGCTGCCCATTACGATCTTGCTGATCTACCTGATCCTCTATTCCATGTTTCAATCCGCGAAATGGTCGCTCCTTATCCTCACGGCTCTGGCCATGGCCCCGATTGGCGGCTTGCTCGCG
>JBEKOS010000184.1:0-10519 GCA_049521535.1 Terriglobales bacterium
ATTTGCAGCTACTCCGGAAAGCCTTGAGCAGGCGGTGCAGACACGGCGTGAGCTTGGTATCGAAGCCGACCGCCCGGTGCTCGGTTTTGTAGGCCGTTTGACCCGCGACAAGGGCTTGCCCGAGTTACTTGAAGCCTTCGGCATGATTCGCCGGCGCATACCCGACGCAGTCCTGTTGCTGGTTGGAAGCTTTGAATCGGGAGATCCGGTTCCGCAATCGACTCGGGAGTTGATTCAAAATGACTCCAGTGTTGTGCATGTTGAATTCAATGCAAATCATTCGGTTTATTACCATCTCATGGACGTCTTTGTTTTGCCAACGCATCGCGAGGGTTTTCCAAATGCAGTTCTGGAAGCCCAGGCTGCGGAAAGGCCCGTGGTAACCACGCGAGCCACTGGCGCCGTGGACTCTGTCATAGACGGCGTTACCGGACTGCTGGTCCCGGTGGCCGATGCGCCCGCTCTTGCGGACGCCGTCATCAGCCTGTTCTCGGATCGCGAAATGGCGCAACGCATGGGCCGGGCGGGTTTTAGTCGGGTCAACGATGAGTTTCGACAGGAGGTTGTCTGGGAGGCGCTGGCGGGCTTCTATCGGAGCAAAGCGCAAATCAGGTTCTCGACTCTGAGTTCTAAGGTTTCGCCTCGATCACCCCATTGTTGCGGGACTTCGGAAGTTGGAGGGGTGGATCGCCAATCACCAATGGCTCGGCGGCCTTGGGCAGCAATCGCCTGCAAACGTGCCCTGGATCTTCTGGTAGGAATCGCGGGGCTTGTTTTATTGTCACCGCTGCTGTTGACAATAGCAGTTGCCATACGTGTCAAAATGGGTAGCCCGGTTTTCTTTCGGCAACTTCGTCCCGGATACCGCGCGCATCCATTTAGGCTCGCGAAGTTTCGGACCATGACCGACTATAGCTTCTCCGGAAGCGCTTCGGACATGAATGTGGATCCTTCCAGAGACGCTGTTCGCCTTACTAAGTTGGGCAAGCTGCTTCGCCGATTCAGCCTTGATGAATTGCCGCAGCTATGGAACGTGATCTCCGGCAGCATGAGCCTGGTGGGACCACGGCCGCTGCTAATGGAGTATCTCGATCGCTACACACCGGAACAGGCGCGCCGCCACGACGTAAAGCCGGGTATTACCGGATGGACGCAGATCAATGGCCGGAATGCCAACACCTGGGAACAAAAATTTGCAATGGACGTGTGGTATGTGGATCATTGGAGTTTCTGGCTTGATCTACGAATTCTAGCGATTACACTGTGGAAGGTTGTTAAGCAGGAAGGAATCAGCCAGCCCGGCCATGCGACCATGACCAAGTTTGGCGCCGGAAGGAACTCTTAAAACGGGTGCTCAGGCTCCGCGAGCGTCTGCATTCTTCCTTTGCTGGACCGCATTCAGTAAACTTCAACTCGGGTTTTGATTCTGTAAGCTGAAGGTATACCTTCTATGGCTCGTGTATTCGTGTACGGCGCCAGCGGACATGGCAAAGTCGTAGCGGATATCCTGACGGTTCAAGGTATTGCAGTAGAAGGCTTCATCGATGACGGTCCGCGCGAAGACAACGAAAAGGTTCTGGGACTCGGGGTCTTGGGCGATGGGCATTGGCTTGAGGCAACGGCGCGGCGCGAACCAGTAGATGTAGCGCTGGGGATCGGAGACAATTTTGCTCGCCGGAGAGTGGCGCGACGATTGCTGTATGGGATTCAATTGTTAACCGTTGTGCACCCCGCGGCAACCATTGCCCGCTCTGCCCATCTCGGTGCTGGCGCTGTTGTCATGGCGGGGTCCGTAGTGAATCCCGACGCCAAGATTGGGACAGGTGCAATCATCAACACCGGCGCAATCGTGGAACACGATTGTCAAGTGGGAGAATTCGCCCATCTCTCTCCACACGCCGCCATGGGCGGATGTGCGCGGCTGGGGGAATGTTCATGGCTGGGAATCGGCGCAGTGATCATTCACAATGTTGCGGTGGGCGACTATGCCATTGTTGGAGCAGGTGCGGCGGTGATACGCGATCTGGACGATGGGGTTATCGCGGTTGGCGTCCCAGCAAGGATCGTCAAGAAGCAGTTTGGATTTGAAAAGTAGGACAGCCGAAAGTGTTGCGTTGCAGTCTCGATGCCTGTAGTGCGGATGAAGATAATCCACTCAGGATCTCTACAAGCGCAGACCGGCTGCCTCGTAGCCTTAACCCAATGCTCTCAATATAAGACCTCCTATGACAGCCATTAGTTTTTTGAGCCTGAAGAAATGGAAGTGGTGGGCCAGGTCCTTCGTTCTGGCTACGTCAACTACTGGACTGGCGACGAAGGCCGCCTGTTCGAGAAGGAGTTTGCTGCGTTTGCTGGATGCCGCTATGGCGCGGCCCTGGCCAACGGTACGGTGGCCCTGGAATTGGCGCTCTATGCGCTTGGCATTGGACCCGGGGACGAGGTCGTGACAACAAGCCGTACCTTCATCGCTTCTGCCAGTTGTGCAGTGATGCGAGGAGCAACTCCCGTGATGGCAGACGTGGACCGTACTTCACAGAACATCACTGCCGATTCAATCCGTCGTGCACTAACTTCACATACCCGGGCCATCATTGCGGTCCACCTGGCTGGTTGGCCTTGCGACATGGACCCAATTCTTGAACTTGCTCGTGAGCACGGTCTGAAGGTCATCGAGGATTGTGCCCAGGCTCATGGCGCTACCTATAAGGGACGACCAGTGGGATCGATGGGGGACGTGAATGCCTTCTCGTTCTGCCAGGACAAGATCATGACCACAGGTGGCGAAGGCGGCATGCTGACTACAAACGATGAGGAGGCGTGGGCGCGCGCGTGGGCATTCAAAGACCATGGCAAGAGCCATGACGCAGTGTATTCCCGCTCGCATCCGCCTGGCTTCCGCTGGTTGCATGAGTCGTTCGGCACCAATTGGCGACTTACGGAAATGCAGTCCGCCATGGGACGCGTGCTATTGCGCAAGTTGCCGCAAATGGTGGAGAAACGCCGAAGCCTGGCAGCCATCCTGAGCGCCCGATTTTCGGAGATGCCCGCACTGCGGGTGACTGTCCCCGCGAAGGGGATTGGCCATTCCTACTATAAGTACTATGTCTTTCTTAGGCCGGAACGGCTACGCGAAGGCTGGAACCGGCAGCGCATTATCGAAGCGATAAATGCGGAAGGCATCCCTTGCTTCGGTGGCAGTTGCAGCGAAATCTATCTGGAGAAGGCCTTCCCGGAAGGTTTGCGCCCTTCCAGCCGTCTCGCAGTGGCCCAGGAACTCGGCGAAACGTCATTAATGTTTCTCGTGCACTCGACGCTATCAGAAACGGATATGAACGACACGGCCGATGCTGTCCAAAAAGTCCTTACGAATGCTACGATGGCCTGAAGACTACTTCTCGCGGAGCCCATCTCGCCCAAGCTTTGCCGAATCCGGACTTTTGATGCAATTCAAATGGTGCCGGTCCACTATGAAGAACTCCTATAAGCGCGAAAGTGGAGTCTTCAGCAGTGATTCGAGGCGGAGGATGCCGAAAGCACCGTAGGTGAACTTCTACCGCCGTATTATACGAGAATTTGCCCGATGGTCTAAACATCCAAGCAGAATGCATATCCTGCCCCTCGGTGTTCACCTCAAAACCGGCCAACGGTGATCACTTCAAAACCGGCCAACGGACCTCGCCTAAGACATAAGCTTTTCTACTTCACGGTGAGCCGCTGAGGCAAGCGTTTTGCCATCAGTGGCCGGGACTTTGAGTTACAATCTTGCGGTCGAGGAAGCGGGCTCTGCTGGAGAGCAACCCGCCAGGAATACTCGACCGACCGTCGTACCGATGCGTCGCGGCGGGGACCCTTCTCCGGGTTCCCGCTTTTGTATTTTCCGTCCGCAGGTTTCGCGGGCGACACATCGGGGGACGGAGCCATGCCTGCAAGAACTCACATTTCCAGACCCGATCCCATCACCAAAGGCGCAATGCCTCATGACGGCTCCTGCGGGGGCCGCACGGCGGTCTTGGTCCGCCAACTGCGGGGGCCGCACTTGAGCAAATGGCCGTGGTGCAGCAGGCGATCCAACAAGGCGCTGAGAGCGGCGGTATCGCCCAATAACTTGCCCCAGTCTTCCACCGGGCGATTGGAGGTGAGCAAGGTGCTGGCGCGTTCATAGCGGCGCATGACGATTTCCAGCAGGTCCTCGGCAGCGGTGAGGGGAAGCTTGCGCATGCCCAGATCGTCGATGATGAGCAAAGGCACCGTGGCCAACCACGCCATGTGCTGCTTGCGGGTGTGATCGACGGTAGCTTCCGCCAACTCCTCCAGCAGTTGATGAGCTTCGCGGTAAAGCACGCGAAAGTCCTGTTGGATGGCGGCTTGGCCGATGGCCTGGGCCAGGTGGCTCTTACCGGTGCCGGGCGGGCCGAGAAACAGGGCATCCTCATGGCGCCCGATGAAAGCGCCGGTGGCCAGGTCAAACACCAAGCTGCGATTGATTTTGGGATTGAAGGCAAAGTCGAAGTTGTCGAGGGTTTTGTAGGAGTCGCGAAACTCTGCCTGTTTACGGCGGCGCTCCAGCAAGCGGTCGCCACGCCGGCTCAGTTCGTCGCCGACCAGGCAGGAAATCAGATCGATGGGGGCCATGGCCTCGGCTTGGGCTTGGCGCAAACGAACTTCCAGCACCGCGGCCATGCCGCCCAGCCGCAGTTGACGAAGCGCGCGATCCAGTTCGGTAAGGTTCATTCGTTAGTCTCCTGAGTTTGGGTATGTTGTTCGATAAAGTCGCGATACTGGGTGAGTTCGCGGATGAGCGGATCCACCTGCCGCAAGGTCAGTGGCAGTTGGGGACGGTGTTCGAGGTAGCGTTTAACGAAGCGATATTCGGGAACGCCCATTTCCAGGGCGGTGGCGCAAGCGTGTTCCACGGCCGCCAGGCCAAACTTTTTGGCGCAGGCGAGCACGCCTTGCATGCGGCGCACAGCCAGTTGACCTTGCCGCTGATGCAGAGAATGACAAAGCTGGCCAATATGGGTTCCGGCGCGGGCGGTGCGCGCCAGCAGTTGTTGGGTGGAGGGGGGAGTCTGCTTGGGGCGATCCTGCGGCTGGATGGCGTGGGCACCGGGTTTTTGGCGGAAGTGTTCGCGCAGGAGCTGGCCGGTCTTGGGATCGAGCAGACGGACGTAGACGGCGTTCCACTGCACGTGGACCCGCCGCCCGATCCAGCCGGGAGGAGCGCCGTAATAGGCGGCTTCCACCTCGACGCAGCCGTCCAGGTGCACGGTGCGTTCGCCGTACTGGTAATAACGAAACGGTTCCAGCGGTAGAGGCAGCAGGCAGGGACGCTCTTCGGCAAACATGGCAGCGACCTGGCGCTTGGTGGTGCCGTGAATGCGCGTGTCCGCCCAGTGGCGCTCCCAATCGTCGAGATAGGTTTGCGCCTCCGCCAGGCTCTCGAAGCGCAGGCTCTTGAGGGGCGTTTTCTGCGCATGGCCGACGCCGGCTTCGACTTTGCCCTTGCGGTCGGGGTCCTGAATGCGACAAGGCAGGGCCACGGCACCGTAGTGGGCGAGCACGTCGCGATACAAGGGATTCAAGGCGGGATCGTAGAAATCGGGGCTGAGGACTCCCTCCTTCAGGTTATCCAGGACCACGACGCGGGTGGCGCCACCCAAGCGGCGAAAAGCTTGCTCGTGTAGTTCTGCCCATTGGCGCGAGCTGGAGCGAAAGACCAGCAAGCGCACGGACTTACGACTGTAGCCGAGCGTGAGGACGAAGAGCCGCGTGCGGCGGTACTTGCCGCTGCCCGGATCGCGCACCATGGGACCGGTGCCATAGTCTACTTGGGCTTCTTCTCCTGGGGCGGTAGCGATCACGGCGCGCGGCTGCGGTGCCGGCGCTGCTTGCAGCTTGTGCAGGAAACGCTTGACGCTCTGATAACTCGCCGTGAAGCCGCACTGGGAGACCAAGTCTTGCCAGATCGCCATGGCATTGCGTCCGCGCGTGAGGCCAAGCTCTATGCTGTCCCGGAAGGGTTCGCAGGCACTGGCGGAGGGACTACGTTGAGGTCGAATGCTCGTCGGGGCTTCCGGCAGCGGCGAATCCACCGGTTTTTCTCGGCCAAAGTCGGTGATCACCTCTTTGGCCGATTTTGCCTTTTGTTCGGCACCGGCACGCGTGGGAACTGGGCTCGAGTCGGCGGTGACCTCGTTGGCCGGTTTTGCCGGACGGCGGCCCCAACCCCGCGGAGGACGTAGAGCAACCCCCGCAGCCCGCAAATAAGCTCCGGCCGTTTCCCGGCGCATGCCCGTTTCCCGCTGGATACGGCGTAGCGGCCACCCCAGCCTTCCCAAGGCTATTACTTGTTGTTGTTTTTCTTTGTTCAAGACATTGCTCATGCTGGCGAGAGCACCAGAGCCTCTGCGCCAGAGTCAATGTCTTAGGCGTGGTTTCGTTGGCCGGTTTTCAGGTGACCCCCGAAGGTCCTGCCAGATAGAAACATATCAGGCAATATACGCTTTTGAGATTAGCGATACATGATTAGCCATTCACTGTATGCCATAATAGCTGCATCTGATGAACACCCAAGGAGAGGTGCAACCACGGCCCCGCCGTTATTCGGCGTTAGTGTTGTTCTTTTCCATAGTGCATCTCCCTTTGCTGCTGGGTCGTAGCGTCGCGTGGGACGGCCTTCCAGTTTATTGGCTGATGAAGACAGGTCGTCTGCATGTGCAGATGAGCACTTGGTGGGAAGTTAGCGGTTTTGAGCTCATGTTCCTCCAACCGTTCATTGCCTGGTTTCGCAACCCCGAAGTTGCGTTTAAGGTACTGGTGTTCTTCAGTTTCTTGATTGTTGCCGCGGTTTTTCTTTACTTCGCCGACCGTCATGCTCTTGGCGATTCAGAGACGCGCCTTTTTTGTGCGCTCTTCTTTTCACTTCAGGCTACTTATCTGGTAGGCCCGGAGCTCGGAGTCCCCTACCCTATCCCGTACGCGTTGTTTGCTATCGGCGCATATGTACACGACCGAGTAAGTCTCCATATGGGTTCCTCGGCTCTGCGGCTCTTCGGCTTGATGGCGAGTTTATTGTGCTTCTTGGTTTCGTATAGTTTCGAGGCCTGCCTCGTCTTCTATTTTGTTTTTCTATGGAGTGCCTACCTTCTGAACCGCCGTGGATTACGTCAGTGGCTTAGGCGCGACTGGCCATACTTGCCCCTGCCGTTCTTGTTTTGGCTCATCCTGCCGAAGCCTTCTGGCGCATATGGTGCGGCCGGCTATAATCAGATCCGCGTCGTGCCTTTGTTATGGGCCAAGAGCGCTACGATTGCGCTATTCCGAGGGACACTGGCAGCTTTTCTTCGTCCATTGCTGGTTTTGATGAAGGCGCCTTGGCTCTTGACCGTATATGTTGCAACGGCAATATTGGCCTTCACGTGCTGGGAAGTTGGGAGCAATTCAGAGGAGAGCCCGGATTCAACTCGTTCCCCGCGTGCGCTGTTTGGAGCGGCTTTGATTGTTTGGGCAGCCGGTGCATTCCCGTTTGTGGCTGTGAATAAGGCTCCATTGCTACAAGATTGGGCCTCCCGTTGGGGTGTACTCGTTTGGCCCGGGGCATCGCTGGCAGCAGCGGCGTTCGTACTGGTTCTACAGCGGCACTTGGGGCAACGCAAGGCTCAGGCAATTGGCATCGGGCTCCTCGCGTTATTGGCCACTGGCGTCGTCGACAACTACCGCCGCTGGGACATCGATTGGTATAAACAGGTTGCGGTCATTGACCAATTGCGCGCTATTGAAACTGTCAGGGATGCTTCCACGATCATGGTCGACGACCGTACGCAAGACTTAAATAACCTTGGCAGATGGTACCGTTTCTATGAGTTCAACGGTTGGTTTGCACTTGCCTATGGCGACGAAACGCGGTTCGGATGTTACGATTCGGATAATGGCTGCCGTCGCGAATACGCGGATGTTGTGGCAGAGAACAAGATCTCGGGTTTTACGGCGGAAAAATTCCTCCTGAAGAACTACGATCCGATGGGCGCTTGCGTGCGCATGGAAATCGATCATGGATCTGTTGACCCCCTGACCCCGACAGCTTACATGCGAATCAAACTTGCTGAATTGACTAACCCCTCGCGGTTTCACAGTGCAGTGGCTGACATTGTTGTGGTGCGCACTCGGAGCAGGAAATGTTCTGCTTTATCCTCGATCGAATAGTGATCCCGCTTATTCTGGAGCTGGCTTGGACGATTATCTAGGCACGGTTGAGTGGCGTTCCAATCATCCGCTGTACCACACCCGATGGCCCCGCAATCTGCGAAAACGTCGACTCCTACCGTGCAGTTGCCGGTTGCTTTGTCCTGCGACGACAAAAGGGATGAGGGGGGAAGGATGAAAAGGACGCCGGTTGCCGCCGATCGCAATTCTCCCCTCCATTCCTAATCCATCGGCGGCCGCCAGTTGCGAAATTACAATTGGAGGGTCCTCGACGAAGGGCGTTTAACCCACTATGGTATGCCTCGGGTTGCGGCTACGACTCCCACTGCGCCAACTAGGCCCGTCGCGATGTTTATACTAGCGTAACCTACCTGTTTTCCAGTGCTAGCGGGTACAAAGAGGATGTCATCAGCCTGGACTGGGACGTCGGGTGTTTTTTGGGCGATGATCTTATCCAAGGGTACAGGAATCTCAGTCAATCCCTGCTGGGTTCGCCGTACAATTCTTGCCTGGCCCATTTTCGCGATCTTTGTGGGTCCGTGCGCCATGGCAAGCACTTTAACGACGGTGTAGTCTGATCTATCGTCCAGCAAAAAGCCGCTCGGCGACAGGACTTCACCAACCACATAGACCACCCCGGCTCTAGTGACGATAACCGTATCGCCCTGATAGACGTCAACATCAGCGTCCATGGCCTTCTTGGGATTGTTGGACAGTTGCACGAGTTGATGTACCTTAGGGCTGTCTTTGTGAGTGATCTCAACTTCCTTGCCAGCGGTGCTGGTTACGCCTCCTGCGGCGGTAAGCAAATCCAGCAAACGACGAGAGCCAGCCACCGGGTAAATGCCCGGCCGCGCCACTTCACCCATCACATTTGCCCCGCTGCCATACTCGAGAATCGAAATTTCCACATGCGGGTGGGTCATGAAGTTTCCGGCCTTAAGTGCATTCTGCACCGACAACTGTGCTTCATCGATCGTCAAACCGGCAACATGAACATAATTCACCAGCGGAAGATCAATCTCCCCCTGCGAAGAAACCCGGACCTTCTGCGAAAGCTCCGGCACCTCATAGACTGAAATGTCCAGCAGATCACGTGGGCTAATGATGTATGGGGAGCCTTGGGAGTCTGCAGCGACCTGGACCGTTGAATAGGATCCTGGTGAAGTACTAATAGCGGAACGTTGCGAGGCGGAAGTTTGCAAAACCGACTGCGGCGTAGCCGGGGGTACCGGTTCTATAGTTTGTGCGAGGACTCCAGATATACAGCAAAGTACCAGAAAAGCTGAAGCGCATGCTCCAGAATCCGCTATTCCCTTAATAAACCGCATTTTGGACACCCTACAGGCAAGGTTTTCTTGACATGTAATGTTAATCTTATTCGATAATAATCTATCACAGTGACCGCTGCTGGTGCCATGGACTAAATCGGCGGTTCGAGTCACGTTAGGTGGGATGACGGCGCACCCGGAATGTCAGGAGAAAAGATATTATACTAATGAGGGCATTCTTGGAACCCGGCGAAACTTCTGATGATAAATACAATTACGACCGAGCCGTCGTCTGAAGACTACGATTCTGGAACTCCGCTAGTGCAGGAGCAGACGCTCGGGCACAAGTCGCGCAGCCGTCGGCGCGCGCGACATCACCAACGGCGCCGTGAGCTGAGAAAAGTACTGGATAAGATCCTTTTTTTTGTCTTGCACATCGCCATTATTGTTTTCCTAATCCTGTTGTGGATGCACTATTCCTCAAAGGCAGAAATCTGATATCTCAATCACCGCCAGGGATAAAGTGACGCTTAAAGCAGAATGCGTAAAATCGGCAATTGCAGTCGCCACAGAGGAACGGGCGAAGGAACACGGCTGCGATCAACCACTCTTGAGGGAAAATGCGCCGTTCCGATCGGTAAATATCATTCCTGTGGCCTCATAGACTCGCAATCGCTTTCGTGTCTCTACGCAGGTATCCGTCATTATGAACTTCCGCACGGGTATTCTGCTAACTAAACGTCAGTCCGACAGCTGGAGGCCAGTAATCTTCCGCGTGCAAGTCCCTGTCTTAAGGCGTGACGCCGCAGCCTGCCCTTTGAAGATTGTAGGCTGAGACTTACATAATACATGCTGCCGGTCACTGCAGGAATTGGACATAAGCATTGGTTGTACCCATCCGGCGCCATTCCGCACTTGGGGGCGCGGTCAATTCGTATGCAATGACTGCTTTAGCGCCGATCGCGCGGAAGCGCGCCAGATAATCATGCTGTCGTTTTGAATCCAGCTGCCAGAACCTCTGAGCGTCGGTTCGCGGATAGTACAGG
>JBEKOS010000185.1:0-7894 GCA_049521535.1 Terriglobales bacterium
GCAGCAGCTTCTGCGATTCCTCTTCCTTGATGGACGCCACGGGGACGCCGGTCCAGCGGCTGACTACGTCCTCGATGTCTTCGCGCCCAACCACGCCGGTGGAAGACTCGTCGAGATGGTACTTCTCACGCAGGCCGCGCAAGTTGTCGCGCTCCTTGCGTTCCTCGTCGGAATAGAAGCGCGCTTTTTCGAACTCGTGGTTCGCAATGGCGTTTTCCATGCGGTGCACGATGAACTTAATGCGCTTCTGCACCTCGGTAATTTCCTCGGGCAGCGAGGTCTGGCGCAGCTTTACGCGCGCGCCCGCCTCATCAATGAGATCGATGGCCTTGTCCGGCAAAAAGCGGTCGGGAATATAGCGATTGGAGTGCGATACCGCGTAGTTGACCGAATCGTCCGTGTAGGTGACGGCATGAAACTTCTCATAGCGCTCTTTTACGCCCATGAGTATCTTGACCGCATCGCTTTCGCTGGGCGCCCCAACCTTGACCGACTGAAAACGCCGCTCCAGCGAACGATCTTTCTCGATGCTCTTGCGGTACTCTCCCGGGGTGGTCGCGCCAATGCATTGGATCTCGCCTCGCGACAACGCGGGCTTCAAAATGTTTGCCGCATCCAACGAACCTTCCGCCGAGCCGGCGCCGACCAAAGTGTGCAACTCGTCAATGAAGATGATGGAGTTCTGCGACTCCATCAATTCCTTCATGATCGTCTTCAACCGCTCTTCAAATTGTCCGCGGTATTTGGTGCCGGCAACGATCAAGGAGAGATCCAACGCCAGGATGCGCTTGTCGCCGAGGAAACTCGGCACTTCCCCATCGGCAATCCGCTGCGCCAGCCCTTCCACAATGGCGGTCTTCCCCACTCCCGGCTCGCCAATCAGCACCGGGTTGTTCTTGGTGCGCCGGCATAAAATTTGCACCACGCGCTCAAGTTCCGCGTCGCGCCCCACCAGCGGATCGAGCTGGCTGTCGGTCGCGGCCTGCGTCAGGTCGCGGCTGAATTCGCCCAGCAGCGATGATTCCCGCGAGGAACGCTGCGGCGCCGATTTCTCTTGCGAAGTGCGCGACAGCTCCTCTCGTATGGTCGCCAGCCGAAGCCCACGCTCATGCAAAATCTCGGCGGCAAAACACTTCTCCTCGCGCATCAGGCCGAGCAGCAGATGTTCGGTGCCGATATGCTTATGAGAGAGCCGCTCGGCTTCTTCTGCGGCATACGCCAACACCCGCTTGCACTCATTACTTAAGGGAAGATCAACCGACGTCGACACCTTCTCACGGATGGTGGTGTGCCCCTCGATTTGTTTGCGGATGGATTCCTGGGAGGCGTGGGAGCGCAGAAAGCGATTGGTCAGCGCCTTGTCCTCGCGGAGCAGCCCCAGCAAGAGGTGCTCGGTCTCAATATAAGGAGAGCCGAACTGGCTGGCCTCGTAGCGCGCAAAAAAGATTACGCGCCGTGCTTTCTCCGTGTAACGTTCGAACATTGACTCCTCCCCCGCTTTCCTTCTTCCATTCTTTCAAATATGCGCCCGCTTCATCAAACAAACAAGAATTTTCCTGCCTTAATTGTAACCTTAGGGCCAAGTACCAGCCGGAGTTACCGCAGGCACCCTTACCTCGAGTGATTCAGGGGCCACTTCCTCAAGTTGCCCGCGGCCTAACCGCAAAACACGGTCGCAGCGGCCAGCGAAGCCCAAGTTGTGTGTGGCAACCAGCGAGGTCAGTTCGCATTCGCGGTGCAGCCTCGCAATCAAACTAAACACTGCCTCAGCCGTCCGGTTATCCAGGTCGCCCGTCGGCTCGTCCGCCAGCAGCAGCCGGGGCCGCGTAATCAGAGCCCGCGCCAACGCAACTCTCTGCTGCTCGCCACCGCTCAATTCTCCGGGCCGATGGTGAGCACGGTCCTGCAAACCCACGTCACGCAGCCAGCGGAGCGCCTCTGATTCAGCATCCCGGCGGCCAACTCCCCTTACCAACAGTGGCATCGCGACGTTCTCCGTGGCCGAAAACTCAGGCAGCAAATAATGAAACTGCCAGACAAACCCAATCTCACGGTTGCGAAAATCCGCCGCAGCTTCATCGGAGAGCGTGGACATCGAATTGTCAGCGCAGGTTACGTCCCCGCCCGTAGCCTTATCAAGAGCACCCAAAAGGTGCAGCAGCGTACTCTTGCCAGCGCCCGATTCACCCACGATCGCAACCATCTCCCCCTTCTTGATCCGAAGGGACAAGTTTTCAAAGAGCACGAGGTCGGTATTGCCGGAACGGAAAACCTTCTTCAGTTTTTCCACCCGCAAAATCTCGTTGTTGTCCATTGGATGCCGCCGTAAACTTGCACGCTTCAAGTGCGACACTGCCTAAACAAAAACCTATCACAGAGACACCGAGGGGAATTTGAGACTTAAGAATTCACGCTTAAGAATACCGCCCCGTAATGCGGCTTCTTCCGGCCTATTTTCATTCTGAAATCTGAATTCCTCATTGGGCTCCCTCACTCGTAGCGCAGTGCGTCCGCAGGCAACACGCGCACCGCGGTCCATGAAGGATAGATCGTCGCCAGAAACGAGACTCCAATGGCAACCAGCGCAACCACCAGCGTATCCACCAGCCGGGGCGCGGACGGCACGTAGTCGATCGAGTAAACCTCGGGAGAAAGCGAGATCCAGTGATAGTGGCCCAAACCCCACGCCAGCGCATAACCCAGGCACCAGCCAAGTAACGTGCCGACCAGGCTCGTCATCAGGCCCTGGGCAATAAAGATTCGGCGCACCTGCCGTTTGCGCGCACCCAACGACATCAGAACCGCGATGTCCTTGGTTTTTTCCATGACCATCATGATGAGCGAGATCAGGATGTTCAGCGCCGCGACGAAAACGATCAGTCCAATCGTGATGAACGTAACCACCCGCTCCAGGCGCAGCGCGCGAAACAAGGCGCGGTTTTGCTCCATCCAGTTCGTGGTCTGGTAGCCCGCACCGGCAGCCTGCTCGATCGTGCCCGAAATCGCGGGCGCCTGGTAGATGTCGCCAATCTTAAACTCGATCACCGAGATCACATCGCCCAAGCCGAACAGTCGCTGGGCGTCCGACAGGCGCGTATAGGCCCATGCGGTGTCGTAATCATAGAAACCGGATTGGAAGATTCCGGCCACGCGGAAGCGCACGTACTTCGGAACCAGGCCAAATGGCGTCAACTCGCCTTGCGGGCTGGTGACGAGCACGTCTGAGCCAACGGTGGCGCCCAGTTCATCCGCCATATCCTTTCCCAGAATGATGGGCGGCATGCCGTTGATGCGTTCATGCGCCGCCGCAGGCGAATCGGAAGAGCCTATTTCGGATTTGGGATTTTGGATTTTGGATTGACCGGATACCGGGATCTCAGCATCCAGCGATTCGGCCGATCCCCAATGCACGGTCTGCAGCATTTCGCTGACTCGGCGCTCATAATCAGGGATCACTCCCTTCAGCACCGCGCCTTTCGCGCGCGCGCCCCGCGAGATCAGCACCTGCTCGTAGATAGCCGGCGCGTCCGCGACTACGCCCGGCTCGCGCTCCAATCTGCCCACCAAGGACTGCCAATCGCGGATACCATCCCCCGCAACGCGCATAAGCTGGATGTGCGCCATCGATCCGAGCAGCCGCGACTGCAAGTCCTGGCGAAAACCGTTGTTGATGGCCAGAGCGATGATCAGCGACGCCACTCCGGCCGTCACGCCTACGATCGAAATCGCGGTGATCACGCCGATCACCGCCTGCCGCCGCTTGGCGCGCAGGTAACGTGCAGCGATGAAGAGCTCGAACATTGAGTTCAGCTTACCACTGGAAAGCAGGAGCCAGACGCGATCTGCGGCAATTCACCACGCTCCCGGAAACATCGCTGCCGAACGCGCCTGATACCGGCGATAATCGTCGCCAAAGCGCGCCAGCAGTTCACGTTCCTCCAAGGCAATCATCAGACAACCGGTAACAACAGCAAAAGCTGTCAATCCATAGACGACAACCAGTCCGCTTCCGATCGACCATCCTGCCAGTTCGCACAAATGTGCAAGATAGTAGGGATGCCGGACATGCGCCCGAATTCCCGAAGTTCGCAGGCTCTGCTTGTGTTTTTTGGGCTCGAGTTCCGAGCGCCCCAGCAGTTGATCCGTCGAGAATTCCTGCTTTGCGTAGCGGTAGATTGCCAGGCCGCCAAAAATCAGAATGACGCCTGGAATCCAGGTCCAGCTCGCGGAATACCATCGGACAAGCCGCCAGGGCCGAGTCGCCGCGGCGGCAACTACCCACAGTAGCATCCAAAGCGGACCGATATTCGCCAACCGGCGCCCGCCCTGCGCCGCCCACCTTTGGGCCCGCGAGTGCACGATCAGCCAATAGGAAGGGATGGTGGCATAGATAATCGAAACGATCCATGCGGCAGTATCGAGCATTTGCTATGCCTGACCGACAATGAAATTTGTCATCCTGAGCGTAGCGAAGGACCTGCTTTTATGCCGGCCATTCGAACAAACAGCAGGACCTTCGCTACCCACCCCACCACGCGCAGACGCGGCGCGCGGCGGGGACCCCGGTCGCTCAGGATGACAGCTCAAATCCTCGGTTACTTCCTACTTGCTGTGGATCACGGTTTTCGCCGAGGCCACATTGTCGAACCTGTCCCACACGCGAACCACGATCACGTGCTCGGCGTTGCCAGCGGGACCACCGGCCTCGGTTGATTTCTTCTTCAATTTTTGCCGGGCCTTCGCGGCAGACTCATCTTCCGCCGGCTTCTCGGCGCCGGGTTCGGGAACAGAGAAATCGTAGTTCTCCGTGCGCGAGTCGGAGATGCGCCCTACCGGCTCCACGAATTGCCATTCGCCCGCATCCACCGAGTACTCCGCCCGCTTAATGTCGGAATAGCCATCCGTCGCGCGAAACGTAATGTGAACCAGTCCGCTTTCCACCGCAGCATGGAGTTCTTCCACGCTCGGTGGCATGGTATCAACGTCAAAGTGCGGGCTCTCGCGTTCGGTGGTCAGCGCCGCATCGGGCGAGTTCGAAGGCGCATCGCTGGCAACGACCTTGACGGTGTAACCGCCGTCAGGCAGCAGTGCGGCGTCAAACGAATAGAACTTGTCGGTGATTCTGTCCTTGAGCAGCTTCCATCGGGTTTCGCCGTCGCCCCGGTAGTAGAGTGAATAGACCATTTGGTCGTCATTCGGGTCGTGCGCGGTCCAACGCACGCCGATGGACTGCTGATCATGCGTCGAAGGCGGCGGAATATCGGCGCGGATGACCGGCGGCTGCGACTCCAGGCTGAGGGTAAAGCCTTCACCGCTACCGGACTTGGGCAAAGACGGATAGCGCACGCCTGCCTGCACCGTCACGTCGTCAATCACCGGCGCTACATTCTTGGGCAGGAAGTTGAGCAAAACGCTGCTAATTTGCGCCGGCGGGCTGCCCGGCCGCAGTACGACTTTCCACTGTACAAACCGCGCCGACGGGACGCCCAGCGCTTCGTCTTTGCTTAGATCAACGGAAATCCATGGACTCCAGTTGCGGTCGGGATTATCCACGTTCCCGCTGCGCGCCCACAACTCATAGCTTCCCGAGCCGCGGACCTGCGCCCGTCCCCAGCGAGAGAAGATGCGGGCATCGAAGACGTCGCTTTGAAAGGTCCCTTCCACGTCCGGCACCCCTCCGAGCAGGAACACCTTGCCAAGGTTGCTGGTTGCCACATACATGCCGCCATTGGGTGCTTTGGCAAAGCCGGTCACCTGGGTGGCGCTGGCCTTCACCAGGTCGGTAAACTGCTGCTCGCTGCGAATCGAGAAGATGCGTCCTTTGTTACCGGTGCCGGCCAGCAGGCGCCCCTGGGAATCGAAGCCGAGCGCGTAGACCAGGTCTTCGCGTGACATCCAGATGCGCTTCGGAGAGCCGTCCACGGCAATCTGATAAACCTCCGACCCGCCCGCACCTTGGCCCGGCTGGGCCATGAGCGGCACCGAGAGAGTGATCCCGGGGTTGGCTCCAGGCGTCTGTTCCTTGGGAGCAGCGGACCCGCCGGTGCTATTCAGCGTCAGAGTGGCGCCGGCGGACGGGAAAGTCTCGCCGGTTCGCTTTTCTCCGGTGGCGGCGGCATAGATGTTGCCTTTGTCATCGATCGCCAGCGCCGTGATTTCCTTCTTGGGCGCGCTGTACAGCACGAACGTCTCGCCCTTGGGAGAAATGCGGTCCACCAGGCCGCTGCCATCCGAACCGGCGATGAGGTTGCCTTGCGCATCAAAGGCCAGTGCACGGATATGGGCCTCGTCGCTCTTCATCCACAGCGCGCCTTCGCCGTGACGATCCACCTTGAAGATCTCCCCGTGATCGCCGGTGGCGATGTAGAGCGCGCCCTCGGCGTCCCTTGCCATCGCCCAGATGTACTTGGTCTTGGGATCGTAAAATTCCGACGAAGACCACTCCGGATCTATCCCCTGCCTGGCCCTCTCGGTCGTGTCACTACCCTTCTCGACCGCATCCGCATTTTGGCCGGTGGTCACGGTGGAAGTTTTTTTCTTGCCTGACTTGGCGGCCAGGTGTTCCGGGCTGTTCCGTTCGATTTTGTATACCTTGCCGTCGGGCGAGGTTGCGGCGTAGATTACATTGCCACTTTCCACCACCAGCGACTGCACCTGCAGCTCCGGCGGTTCGAAGACGACAATGCTCTTTCCGTCGGGCGAAACACGGTAAACGCGCGCCGGCGCGCCGGCGGCCAGAAATATGTTTCCATCCTGATCGGCGGCGATGTCCCAAATGTAGGTGGACGGAGTGGTCGTAATCGCCTTGAAGGCCGGCGCCAGTTCCAGCCGGCCATCGCTGCTGATGGCAACTCCCCGGGCAGTTCCCTTTTCGAATTCGTCGAAGCTCGATTGCTGCCAGATGCGGGTGCCCTCGCCAAAGGCGATCGCACAAGCTGTCAAAGTCAGCAGGAAAAGTCGACGGATTCTCATCGGAGGCTCAATGGATATGGATGAAATTTCAGCCTACCACGATCAAGATGGCAGGTTAGGCCACGGATTACACGGACATTCACGGATTCGATGTAAAGCTCGAAGGCGATCACAGAGTCCGAAGACGATCATTGAAGATGATCATTTTTCTTCGAAGGCGATCATCGGGCTGCCGTCGTAAGTTCAATGGAATCCTAAAGGCTACCAAGGCTATCAAGATGTTCATTGCATTTCTGAATTTCCCGGAAGTCATCATTTTTCACTTTATCGCTTTCCCCCGAGTTTCACCCTCAAGTCAAGGAGCTCATCAAGGGGCTCACGTGAGATTCTTGATGAGTCTGTTGTTTTTGCACTTAACTCTTTTGGAATCTTCACGAATTTTCAAGGAGCTCAAGGTGCTCAAGGTGCTCAACATGAGTCCCGCATGCGTTGATCCCGGACCCTCGCCCGGCGAGATGGCCCGGACAGAAACACCGTTTTTGGCTGAAAATTCGCCATCGACGATTGATATCTGGCAGTTTCCGCATGGCTAACGCCTTTCGAATCCTCAAGAGGGCCAGGCCCTGGAGCAGGTTGGCCCAGTGGGCCAAGTCGTTTTTTAAGCATAAGTCGTTTGTAATCATCAACAGTTCCACGAGGGCCAGAGGGCCAGCCCTATTTTTTGTGTCGGCGGCTGTCCTTGCCAGACTGACGACCGACGACTGATGACTGACAACTACTGATGACTGCTCCCGCCCGGCTGATTACTTCCGTCGTTTAAAAGGCCGCCCCAGACCGCCCAGACCGCCAGGCTAGACCGCCAAATAGAAATGCGGTAACTGCTTTGTATTCATCAAAACCGCCCAGACCGTCCACGCCGCCAATATTTCATGTCAAGGTTGACCGGCATTTGGCGTCTGGCGTTGGCCGTGGCACTCGACCT
>JBEKOS010000186.1:0-7883 GCA_049521535.1 Terriglobales bacterium
GATACTCATTTGGCCGGGGATGGTTTTAGGAAGGCGTCATCCCGCCTTGCGAATCTGCACGTCCCCATGTTCGTTGCTGATTTCCACCTTGGGTCCGCCGCTGCCGAAGACACCCGAAGCGCGGCCTTCGTTTTCACTGTTCGAGGTGCTGATGCCGCCGAAATCCGAACTGATTTCTCCCCGGCGCACCGTGGCATTCACCTGAAATGAAGCTCCGCCAGGCAGGAACAGGTTGATATCGGCGTTCTTGTTGGTGAGCTGCAGGTTGCCAAGCGGCTTGCCGGCGTGCAACTCCAATTCGCCATTGGCATTTTCGACATTTGCATCGCCACTGACGTCATCCAAATGGATATCCTTGGAGCGCGTAACCAACCGCAGTGGCCCGGAGATCTGCTTACCGGTCAGGTCGTCAGATTCCAGCGTCAAGTCCCCCGGCAATGATGCCATTTCCAATTCGGTACGCGAGGAATGATACGTCACCGTCTTACCGATCCGAGCCAGGGTCATGCTGTCCATCACGTCGCCGGCAATCATCAGGCTTCCCGATACGTCATCGACATTGACCTCGTCCGGCCGGCCGTCAACGCGCACGTCGCCGGTAATCTTGGACGCATGCACGGAACCGTGCATGGCGACATGCACGTTGCCGACCACATCGGAGATCGTGGTATCACCATGTGAATCGCTCACCTGGACCTCTCCATCGCGCCCGCTGATGGTGATATCGCCATGGTTGGCCGCGACGTTCACCGCCGCCCGGCGCGGCAGGTAAATCACCAGGTCGCTATCCACCCCGCGGCTGCCCGCACCGGTGGTGTTGGCATTTACCAGGACCTCGCTGCCGTTCACGGAAATCTGCACTTTGGTGGCGTTATCCTGTTTATCCGCATCCGCCTGGTCGTGTGCACGCAGTCTCTTGGTCACCATGACCTTGAGGTCGCTTTGGTCCCAGGGATTTACCGTCACTGTGCCGTGCTCGGAAGCCACTTTCAAGGATGCACCGGCGGGCAAGGCCTGATGCAGCTCCTGATCGAAGTGGTAGACCTCGCCAAACATGCCGTTGAAGAAATCATTGTCATTGTCGAAATCGCGCAAGTCTCCGAGGTCGACTTGATTGGCAAAACGGTGAACGCCGCTGGCGGTCAACCCGGTCAGAATCAGAAGTACCAGTAGGACCACGCCGCCCGCGCCAATGCCCGCGGCACGCCGTCCCTCGCGCTGGGCCACGCCGTACTCGATCAGCTTTACCACGCCCCAAAGGATTATGAGCAGCGGCCACCAGCGCGCGAACATGGAACCCATAGAAGGCCAGGAGATCTTGTTCAAGTTGCCGAGCAGAAACAAAACCCCCAGCGCGATCAGGACGATTGGCCCGGCGAAAGACCGCTGCGGTGGCGGATACTGTCCCGGAGCATATTGCGGTGAATAATTGGTTGCCATCACACACCTACCTTTCCTGCCGTTCGAGGGCGTTCTGCGGTTGTGGTTGTTCCCCGTTGGACATTGGCGGAGGGGGAGGCGGCATTGGCAATGACGGCGTGGATCGCTGCCATAGCAGCACCAGGCCGATCACGATGAAGAGCACCGGGAAAGTGCGGTGGAAGGAGTATCCCCCGATGCTATCGGCCAGGAAAGTGCTTCCCAGAGTCAACAGCACTGCCGGGCCCATCAGTTGCCGCCGGCCTTGGAGCGTGCCGGAAGAAATTACCGGCCATCGCCTCACCAATACCCATATGCCCGCAGCGATCAGGATGATCGGCCAGTTTTCGCCTGCCCAATTCCAGTGCAGGATCCCGACGTTGCCCAGCAGGAACAGAACTCCGAGAGCGATCAGGATGATCGCCCCGATCGGGAGCCGCGAATCGCTGCCGCAGCACCCTGCCGGGATCACTCCAGGCGGCGGTGGTGCTCCGTAATTGCCTGTGGACACAAGATTAACGGTTGAGCCGGGAGCCGGCGAAGCACTTGAGGGCACCACTGGCGCACCACCGCCTCCAAACAGACGATCGATTCCGAACGGATCGGGAGCGGGCAAGCCAAGACGGATTTGCCAGGCGCTGCGTATGGCGTCAATCATTTGCCAGCAGTAGAAGGCCGCAATGGCAATCCCGAATAGGCCTTCTTTGTCGGCAGCCCAAACCAACGTCACAAAGGTACCCAAGTAGACCAAGCCGCGCGCGTACTGGCCGTTGTACACCTGAGCGACGCCAAACGGCAGAAAGCCTGCCAGCACGCCGGCGACCGCGGGATGCGGCCCGCTGGCCGGAACCTGCATTGCCACCTCCGGCGGTGATTGCACCCGGGTGGCGAGGCAGTCCTCGCAGTAGATCACGCCGCGTACGTCGCGCTTACAAACCTCGCAAAGCGGTTTGCCGCAGGTGCGGCAATATGCCGCCGCGGCTACTTCAGGATGTTGTGCGCAGTTCATAAATGCCTCCTCAATAACAGCAACCAGCAAGAAAACAGCAGCAAGCAATCAGCAACAAGCCGCAAGTGAACTAGCACCCGGCAGCCAGCTCCGAGTCTGGCTTGCTGCCTGCCGCTTGCTGCTTGTGGCTTTTTTCTGCCAGCAATGGCCGTGCCTCATCTTGCGAATAATTGCGGTACCTCTCCCGGTCCGGCTGCTCCGACTGGTCTTTGTCCTGCCGGGGGGCGGTCTTCCTGGGCGATTCTTCTTCCGGAGTGGTCGCCCGTTTCAGGTCCTGCACGCGGGACTGAATCTCATACACCACGCGGATGTTCTCGTAGTACTTCATGACCTTGCCCTGGGTCTCGTACACATTGTGAAGAACCGACTTGGGCCGCAGGTCGACTTTGCGCAAATTCCCGATTTTGACACCGGTCACGGTCAGCGCAAAAGCCAGTCCGAAAAACGCCATGCCAAACGACATCGCGAAGCGCGGATTCAGCACCACATCGAATACCGGCGCCAAACCTGAAGCTCGCTTCAACCGCTCCCACCAGGACTGGACAATCTGGCCCTGCGCCTTCTCCGCCCGCGAAGTCGCGCGCAGAATGTTCTCCGTAAGGCGGGAAGGAACGACGACCTCTTCTTCTTTCAGTGCCGCCAGCCAGCGCCGGCCGGCTTCGGCTTCCATATAAAGCGGTGCGCAGTGAGTGCAAGCCCTCCGGTGAGCTGCGAAAGCCGCCAGGTTCTCCGCCGCCAAAGTGCCATCGAGCGCGTCGGCCAGTTGCGATTCGAAATCCGCGCACTTCATTTCGGGTTGGTTTGCTCCGCTCATCAACTCACCTGCCTTAAGATACGCGTCAGGAGGCGCGCAAGTTCCGTTCGCCCGCGGTTAATTCGGCTTTTTACCGTGCCTTCGGGCACATTGAGCACGGTTGCGATTTCCCGGTAGTCCATGTCCTGAAGATCGCGCAGGATCACTGCTTCGCGCAGTTCCGGGGAAAGTTTCTGCAGCGCCTCGTGGACCTGCTCTCGCGTCTCGCGCAAGGCGAGGCGATGGTCAGGTCCGGGACTCAGGTCGCGCAATTGTTCCGCCCGGCTCATGGCATCCGGCTCGTCGCCCACCGGCGCATCGAGAGAATCGGTCTGGCGGTCATGTTTTCCTTTGCGGAAATGATCGACCAGCAGATTGCGGGCCATGGTCGCCACCCAGGTCATCAGGCCGGCCCGCGCCGGATCGTAGCTGTCCAGCGTCCTGTACATACGAATAAAAACATCCTGCGTGAGATCTTCGGCTTCGTTCGGAGAGCCGGTAAAGCGATAGCAGATGGCGTAGATGCGCTGCTGATATTGCCGGACGAGGTCTTCCCACGCGCCCGCATCCCCTGCGCGGCAGCGTCTTACCAGCATTTCCGATGCGCTATTCTGTTCCAACCCGCACTCTCCGGCGTGCCCCTCTGCCCCAAGCACCGGGGAAACTCTGCTGCGTTAGAACCTGCTGCTGCCGATGACGCAACGTGTCAACGGTCACCATTCAATACGCGATCTCAGCCAGCAAAGTTCACGAGGAAGTACTCAGTCGTGAGTGCTCACTTAAGAGCGAAGTACTCAGCTCTCGGTTTCCAGTTCTCCGCTAGAGGCACTCAACACGGATTCGCCAGGAAACGGCCGGCCCAACTGAGTACTTCCCTTCCAACTGGGTACTGAGTACTGACAACTGAGTACTGGCAACCAAGTACTTCCTATCTGGTTATGAGATAATTAATTCTATTCTCACTGACGTCAAGGTGGTTCTCGTGTCAATACTCCAGCGATCTTTGATTGCCATTTTTTTGCTCTGTCTCGGCTGCTCGGCCCAATCCAGGGGTGCGGGCGATATAAATGACCGCCTGGAGCGTCAGATTCGCGCCTATTACCAGTTGCCTTACAAGTACGGCATTGAAATCGGGGCACGTAAACCCAGTGAGTTTCCCAACTATGACCTGCTTACCGTCTCGATCGTGACGGGAGAAAAAAAACAGGAAGAACAGTTCCTGATCTCCAAGGACAACAAGACCCTGGTCCGTTTTGCCAAGATGGATTTGACCAAGGACCCCTACGCCGATGTTGTGAGCAAGATCACCACTGATAATCGGCCCTGGCGGGGAAATCCGGACGCGAAGGTGGTCATCGTCAGCTATGACGATTTTCAATGTCCGTTCTGCGGGCGCATGCACCAGGAACTCTTCGGGGACGTCTATAAGAACTATTCCGACAAGGTCAAGATCGTTTACAAGGATTTTCCCTTATACACCATCCATCCCTGGGCTACCCGCGCCGCTATTGACGGCAATTGCCTGGCAGCGCAAAACAATGATGCCTATTGGTCCTTTGCCGATTACGTGCATGCCAATGGCCACGAGGTGAGCGGGTTTGACGCCCTCGACAAGATCACCCGGGACCAGGGCCAGAAATTTAAGCTTGACATGGACAAGCTGAACTCCTGCATTAAGGCCCAGGACGACACCGCCGTGAAGGCATCGGAGCAGGAAGGCGAAGCGTTGGGCATAGAAGGCACACCGGCCGTATTCATCAATGGCTACAAGATCAACGGCATGGTGCCTCCGGAAGAAATGCATACCGCAATCGATCACGCTTTGCGCGATGCCGGCCAGGCCTCGACGTCCGCGCCGGGTTCGGCTGGCGGTTCAGTTAAATCCCCGATCCAGGCGAAACAATAAGGGCAAGGCACGAAACCATGCTCGCTGTTCGCAGGAGCAAGGAAGCCGGTTTTCATGTGCCGGCGTCCGCCCCCTGCCTGACGACTTCTTATTTGGAGGACTCATTGAAACTGCAACTCCTTGGCGGTACCGCCTTACTGGGCATTCTGCTCGTCTCGCTTGCCGGTTGTACGGCCAAGGCCGACGGCACTGACGTGATGGCAAAGGTAAATGGAAAAAAAATCCTTCGCGCCGACGTAGACCGGTACTACGACAACCAAACGGCGGGGCAGAAGCAGGCCCCGACACCCGAGCAGGCGCAGGCGCTTAAGCTGAATATTGTCCAGAAGCTTATCGACGATGAAATTCTCATCCAACGCGCCGAAAAAGACGGCCTGCTCGCCACCGACGATGATGTGCAGAAGCGCCTGACGGAATTGAAGGCTCCCTATACCGAGGACCAGTTCCAGGCCCGCCTTAAGGAGCGCCATCTTAGCCTGGAGGAGTTCAAGCAGGAGATGCGCCGCGCCATCACGGTGGAAAAGGTGCTCAACAAGGAAGTCACCTCCCATGTCGAGGTGACCGATGCCAATATTCTGGAGTACTACAACGAACACAAGGCGGATTTCAACGTTGTGGAGCCGCAATATCATGTGGCCCATATCCAGGTGACCTCCTCTCCTTTGCCGCAGGCGCATAACCTGAAGAACTCCAAGGCGCAGAACGACGCCGAGGCGCACAAGAAGATCGTGGAAATCCAAAGCCGGTTGGACAACGGCGAGGATTTTGCCACGGTCGCCATGAATTGGTCCGAGGATCCGAACACGGCAGCCAATGGCGGCGACCTGGGAAACATTCCGGAGTCCGGCTTGAAGAGCACCGACGCTGCCACCCGCGACATCGTGCTCAAGCTGAAACCAGGCCAGTACAGCCCGGTCATCCAGATCAAACAACCGCCTAACGGTTATCGCATTGTGAAACTGATCGACAAGCTGCCCGCGGGACAGCGCGATGTCAACGACCCTCGTGTCCACCAGTTCATTCGTGACCGCCTGCGCCAAAACTCCGAACAACTTCTCCGCGCCGCCTTCTTCGAGGTGGTGCACAACGGCGCCAAGATTGAGGACTTCTACGCTCAAATGATCCTCAAGGAACAAGGCACTGCGGGCCGTTAATACGGTGCTCGATGTACCGGCGGCCTTTGGCCTAATGTTACTTACTCTTCGAATTGACTGTCAGAATTTCACCACAGAGGACACGGAGGGCACAGAGGAAAGGCGAAACCATCGCTACACCTGCGAATCGTCGCGAAATCAGGTGCGTTGCTGTTGCCCTTGCTGACATAGTGAGATTCAGGTGGCCAGTGTCCCGGTTACCTCTGCGTCCTTTGTGTCCTCTGTGGTGAAAAGTGAAGAACATTAGGCGCTGAGCCGCACGACGAGCTTTGGATAGTACCATGACCGATCTGAATCCTCAGGCTAAGCAGATGGCGGATGAGTCAATGGTGCGCAACCTGGACGCGCAGGCGCGCGCCATCTGGCCGCAGGAAGAGCCACTCATTCGCCGCTATGTTCTACCGCCTGCGCCAAGGATTTTGGACGCCGGCTGTGGCACCGGCGAGGGCGCTTCTCGGCTGGCGTTGCTCTTCCCCCAGGCACAGGTACTTGGCGTCGATATCCTCGACCATCATCTGGAACTTGCGCGGGCCCGCTATGCCAGCCTTGCGCCCCGGCTGATTTTCGAGCACCAAAGTGTGTTCGAGCTCAAAGCTGCTAATGGAGCCTTTGACCTCACGGTCTGCCGCCATGTCTTGCACTCCATTCCGCATCCTGACCGTGTGATAGCCGAGCTTGTGCGCGTCACCCGCCCGAGAGGATACCTGCACCTGATTCCGGAAGACTACGGCATGCTCCACTTTCAGCGAGGCACACCGGACCCAAGGGATTTTTGGTACCAGGGCCCGGCGGATTTCGGCGCCGCCACTGGCACGGACCTGTTCATTGGACGCAACACCTACGGCATCCTCGCCGCAATGAATCTCGAGGAAATTAAGGTTGACTATGTCGTGGTTGACACTGTGCGGGTCCCGCGCGAAACCTTTGCCGCGATCCTCACCGCCTGGCGCGACGGCTACGCCGACTCAATCGGCGAGCTGACGCCCATCTCACGCGAATCGGCAGTGGCTTACTTCAACCAGATGATCGCGAACATCATGGATCCAAAGGGCTATGCGGTGTGGATGGTTCCAGTGGTGAGCGCGCGGGTGCCTGCAGCCAAGTGATACGGGCCGCGAGATCAGAATCTAAAGGGACATCAGCGCGGAGCAGAAGGTCGCTTGCGTTCTGCACTACGAGGTCAGAAGTTCAAATCTGCAAGTCCTGATCAATGAGAATCACTGCTCTCCTTCAATAATATACAAGCGAACCCATCTCTTCGTTTGGAGCTTAGCCGATGAGCCCTGCCCCAGCTATTACTCGGCGATAGGCACTTCCTACAACCCCGTTTCCGGACCGCTTCCGTGTTGCGGAAAACTCGCCCCGGTCAATGAGGGTGATGGTGACTTCACGACAACTGCCAGCGGTAGCCGTGCAGTAGGCGGGGTGTCAGCGTTACAAGCCTTACTTGCAATATTGCGGCGGTTCGGGGATCCGAAAGTTCCACGCCATGCGCTTCTGCCATCGGAGCTTCAGGTTTTTTGCGTCGATTCGCCTCAGAATCCGCCCCGTGGGAACGTCTAATTCGTATCCCATGACCTGACACATGATGCCGCCTTGCGA
>JBEKOS010000187.1:0-7845 GCA_049521535.1 Terriglobales bacterium
TGCAACTCTCCTTTCATTCTGCCCAGGGCCCTATCGCTTAATCGCAGGACGAGGACGAGCATAAAATGAAGAAGACGTCATGCGAGCGGTCCCCGCATTGGTTTTGTTGGTCTGTCTTACTGTGTCAGCATGCAGCGCGCAGCAGGACAAAACTGACCAATCCCCTCTGAAAGCGACCTCCACATTAGTGGAAGTACCCGTCCTCGTGAAAGCCAAGGGCAAGCAGATCGTGCACGGACTTGCCGCCGACGACTTCGTGGTCACGGACAACGGCGTGCCGCAGCGGCTGACGCTCGATCAGGATGCCGACGCGCGGCCCCTGGCGCTGGCCCTTGTGGTGCAAACGGGCGGCGCCGGAGCGCAGCATCTTGCCGACTACGGTCAACTCGATTCGATCCTGGATGCGCTGGCCGGCCAGGTCGAGCACCGCGTGGCGGTCATCAGTTTTGACCGCTCGCCGCACCTGCTCATACCCTTCGGCCCGAGCATGACCAATGCCGCCTGGCAGCTTGACAACCTGGAAGCCGGCGACGGGGGCGCAGCCATTCTGGATGGAATCGCATTCGCCATCACGCAACTCCAGGGACAGCCCGCGCGCTTCCGGCGCGTGATCCTGTTGATGAGCGAAACCATTGACCAGGGTAGCGCCACGACCCTGGATGACGCCCTGCGCCTCATCAGCGACACCAATACCGCAATGTACAGTTTTGGATTTTCCAGCACGCGTGCCGCGGTCTCTCATGAGGCGTCGAAGTTCAACGGCAGCACGCCCGGCCCGGAGCACGGCTGCTTCAGCCGGCAGGGTGCCGATGCGGAGTACGAAGGGCACTACAGCAAGCAGGTGCTCGATTGCATCAGCCAGCTTGCGCCTCCGCTGCGGCTGGCCACCATGTCGTTTCTCACGGCGCGCAACGCGTTGCGCACCAAGACCGCCGAATCGATCGCCCAGCTTGCCGGAGGCGAGTTCCACCACTTCCACGATGCCAAAGACCTGAAGGATGGCCTGATCGCGCTGGCGAACGACGTGCCGAATTACTACGTGCTCAGCTTCCGGCCAACCGCGCCGACGCCCGGAATGCACGCCTTGCATGTGGAGGCGAAAGGACGTCCCGAGCTGTTGCTGAACGCGCGGCGTTCGTACTGGATAGACGACGACGCGGCGGCGAAGAGCAGTCATTAGTACTCAGTCGTCAGCCGTCAGTCGTCAGCACTCAGCCAGAAAAAACTCTGGTGCTCACAGATTCGCGCCGCCGGGGCAGATTCTTTTTCTGAATTATTTCAGGCAAGTTTGGCAAATTCTCCCTCGTTTTATCGCCTACTTATATAGAGGTCTATGGAAACCATCCTGATACCCGGATGCGAAGAGGGCGAGGTTCCCGTGACCATGTTCGAATGCAATGACCGCACGATCCAGTCCATCGGCCATAACGCCTCGTCGAACCGGCTTTGCGTGCGCTTCAAGAACGGGTTGCTGCATGTCTACCCGGGCGTGGCTCCCGGCTTCTTCGAGCGGTTCTGCACGGCGCCGTCAAAGACGTCCTTTTGGAAGACGTACGTACGGGGTTTGCCGGGAGAGCGGGTCTTCGCGAAATACCTTACGCCTGGGCAGGCGACGCACCCGCGGGATCGCACTGCCCGGAGCGCTTAGGGCTTGTTTCATCGATGCTGCTGAGCCTGGCGCGCAGTCAATCGGGCTAAAGAGGGTGCGTGAGAACTCGATTCGTACCGGACCCGCTGTCATGCTGTAGCCCGCCAACGCCAGCGGCGTTCTTTGCCGTGCGGGCGTTGGCGTGGCTGAAGCAGCTATGCAACTCCTCGTAAATACAGCGATTCTTCAGCCACGCCAAATCTCGCGCGGAAAAACCACCCGCGGATTTTGCGGGCTTCAGAATGACAAGGGTTGGGGGCTTGACAAGCGTTCGGGATCTCACGAACTCCATAAAGCCAGCCAACAGAGCGATGGCTATCGGCACGACTGTAGCCTGACTCTTTCCGGTCAATGACACAAGCGCTGGTCAAATTCTCTTTTGAATTTTTCCCGGCCGCCGTGGCAAACTCTCCCCGGATTTTCCGCCTACTGTAATAGGGAGATTAATGGAAATGTCAAAGTATCTGGTTACGGTGACCGAGATAGCCGAGGTTTGGACGTATGTCGTGGTCGACGCAGCCGATGAACATGAAGCCAGCCGCAAGGCGGTTCACGAAGTCCGACAAGACGGCGCGGGGCGGCTAAAACGTGACCTTCCGCGGCGGCTCCTGAATGCCACCCGGATTGAGCCTATTACCGGTCGCCATCATGCTTCGGGTGACCATGGCCGCAGCAGACTTTCGCAAGGTGCACAGCAAGAGGTCGCGGCGCTCTTCGAGACAGGAATCTCCGCTTAGCCTGATTCCGACACCCGAAGCACTCGCCTCGGATTCACGCGGATTCTCACAAACGGCAACTACCACGCTGGTTTGTCTTTCAATGTTTGGGGTGGCGGCGCAACGTGGGAAGGCAGAAGTTGAGGCGCACCGGGAACGCCCCTTACGTCCCATTTTTCCCCGATCCCATTGCTTCCCCCGACGGCACAATCAAGATTTTTCCGCTAGTCATGTTGGCTGCATACTGCTGCAATCCGGCGGCGGCCTGCTCAAGCGGGATCCTGGCCTGAATCTCGGTCTTCAGGTCTCCGGCGAGCAAGCGCTGGACCTGGCGGGAGACGCGAAGCTGGCCAAGCATGCTCAAACGGCGCAGCCAGGCCGAGAGCCAAAAGCCTTCCACGGTCTTGCCTTCGAAGATCAGCGATGTCGGGTCGATCTGGCTGGCCTCCACCGAAAGTGCGCCGTAAACCAGCAGGCGGCTTCCGTTCGGCTGCGCCCGCAGGACGCGCGCCGTCATGGAACCCGCCACCGCATCGAATCCGATGGTTGCGCCGAACCGGCGGCAGAGGTCGCGAAGGGCGGCGTCGAAACCGGGATCGCTGCTGTCGAGCACGTGCTCGGCGCCCATGCCGCGCAGCAATTCCACCTGTTCGGCCCGCCGGACGACGTTGATGGTGGCGATTGACATTTTCCGCCCCAGCCGAACCACCATGCGTCCGAGCGCGCTGGCGGCGGCCGTTTGCACCACCGTCCGGTGCCGGCCACGGCGGGCTTCGTCCATCATGGCCCAGGCGCTCAGGGGATTGACCAGCATGGTGGCGCCCTGTTCCATGTCCACCTGCTTTGCCAGCGGTACGCAAAACTGCGCGGAGGTGACCAGATACTCGGCCCACATGCCGCCGGTGATGCTGGCGTCCGCGGCGGCACACGCGACGCGCCGTCCCATGAGGAACCGGGGCATCATTCCGCTTCCGGCTGCCACCACCGTGCCGCTGCCCTCGAATCCGGGCGTTGCCGGCAGGGGCTTCTTGAAACCGTACAGACCGCGAATGAACATGAGGTCCGATGGGTTGATGGGTGAGGCGGCGACTTTAACCAGCACGTGGCCAGGACCGGGGCGGGGCACGGGAATGTCGGTAACCGTCACGCTTGCGGGGTTGCCGTCATAGGCCCGAAGCTGGACTGCCCGCATGGTGGCGGGAATGTTGGGCATGCCAAAAAGCTTAACAGCAGTTGGAAGCCCTGTACTCAGTTGGCAGTACTCAGTCGTCAGTTGTCAGCCGGGAACGGCAGGCACGAGAATTCGCCGTGGATTTGCACGGATATTCACCCGTAGGAAGAAATCCCGCGGCAGATTGGCGCGGGCTTGCGCAGATCTCCACAACCGGCAGTTGTCATGACTGTTTCTGGTTGATCCGCGTTCGCCTGCGTCGATCAGCGGAGAACCGCTTCGTGGCGAACTTCGCGCGTTGACTGGCTGCCTCGGCTTTTAGTAGCGTTGGTCTCCAGACCGGGTGTTGCGGCGTTCGTCTTGTCCGCCGCTCGTTTTATACCGTCAGCTTGGTGCGGCGAACTTCCCCGCGTTGACTGGCTGCCGCCACACTCTTAAGATGAAGCAGCCAGCGCGCCCGGCATTTACCGCATGATCGACCAGATAATTTCGCACTACCGCATCGTCGAGCGAATCGGCGGTGGCGGCATGGGCGTCGTCTACAAGGCCGAGGACACCTCGCTCGGGCGGCTGGTTGCTCTCAAGTTCCTTCCTGACGACGTGGCCCAGGACCCGCAGGCCCTGGAGCGGTTCCGCCGCGAGGCGCGGGCGGCGTCGGCGCTGAACCATCCCAACATCTGCACCATTTATGAGATCGGCGAGCATGAGGGCAAGCGCTTTATCGCCATGGAATTTCTGGATGGGGTGACGCTGAAGCACCGCATCAGCGGCAACCCAATCGAGACGGACGACCTGCTCAGCCTGGCGATTGAAATTGCCGACGCGCTAGATGCGGCGCACTCCAAGGGGATCGTGCATCGCGACATCAAACCGGCGAACATCTTTATTACTGAGCGCGGCCACGCCAAGGTCCTGGATTTCGGGCTGGCAAAGGTTGCGTCGACTGGCTCATCGAGCCAGATCGCATCGGGAAACACCATGACCGCCGGTGAAGATCCGCATTTGACGAGTCCCGGCTCCACGCTCGGCACCGTTGCCTACATGTCGCCGGAACAGGCCCGTGCGAAGGAGTTGGATGCGCGGAGCGATCTTTTCTCGTTCGGCGCGGTGCTCTACGAGATGGCTACCGGGCAGTTGCCTTTCCGCGGCGAGAGTACGGCGACTATGTTCGACGCCATCCTGAACCGCGCTCCCATAGCTCCGGTGCGGCTGAATCCCGATGTGCCGCAGGATCTCGAACGGATCATCAACAAGACCCTGGAGAAAGACCGCGATCTGCGGTACCAGAGCGCCGCCGATCTGCGTGGCGACCTGAAGCGCTTGAAGCGCGACACGGCGTCGGGGCGTACCGCGCCGGTGGCGGCCGCGGAATCATCGCCCAGTCACGAAAGACTTTCCGCCGCGCCGGTTTCCGAGATCAGTGCGCGCGGCGTTGAGCCGATCAGCGACTCGCAACAAATAGCCGGCGTCGCCGGGCGTCACAAGACGGCACTCGCTCTCGGGCTGGGCGCAGTGGTGATCGTGCTGGTAGCGCTCGGATTCGTCTTCTACCGCGGGCGGAATGGCGGGGGAGCCAAGGCGCCCGCTGGAACCGGTAAGGTCACCCAAATCAGCCACTGGAACAAGCTCATTGATAATGCCAGGCTCTCGCCTGACGGACACACCATTGCCTTCAACTCGGCCGCGGGCGGCATCGAGCAGGTCTTTCTCATGCTCACCTCGGGCGGCGAACCCCTGCAGTTGACGCACGACGAGGGCGACAAGGTTGTCGACGGTTTTTCTGCTGACGGCACCGAAGTTTACTACGGGCGCAACCTCGGGCGGGACGAAGTCTGGGCCATGCCTACTTTGGGGGGCACTCCACACCGGGTGGTTTCAGGCCGGTCATTGGTTCCCTCGCCTGACGGCAGCGCACTGTACTTCCTGAAGACCGATTCGCGCCGGTCCGTCTTCCGCGCCGGAAAATCCGGTTCGAACGAGGAGACGTTATTCACCTTTGACGATCCCCCGCGCTGGGTCGGTCGTGTTCTGCCCTATCCCGATGGAGAGAACCTGCTGGTCCCGGCGGTGGATCCCTCGCTCCGCGAAGCGCGCTTTTATCGTTTGCACCTGCCCGGCCGCAAAGCCACGGACCTGGGTGTGTCGCTCGCGCCCCCGCTTCCTACGGGAACCGTGTGGGCAGAACCCGGGAAATCCTTGCTTTTCAGCCGAACGGTCAACGGGCTCACCAATCTCTGGAAATTGGACCTGGCGAATCAGGCGCTGACGCAGGTGACATTCGGCCCCGGTCCTGATTACTCACCGTTGCCGGACCCCTCGGGCAGGGGGATTTACTACGTGAATGGAAAGCGGTCCGGTTTTCTCACGATCTATCATCCAAAGTCGGGTCAGTCTACCGACATCATTGCCGAAAACAGCACGCAACCCGCTATTTCTCCGGACGGCAAGCGAGTGATGTACATCAAATTGGTCGAGGGCGGGCAATCGGAAGTTTGGGTGTCCGATATGGACGGCGGCAACAAAGTCAGGCTGGCGGACTCAGGAACTTTTAACACCGGCGAATGGACGCGCGATGGATCCAAGGTGTCGTGGAGTGATCCCGTGCAGGCAAAGGGGTTTGTGGCCGATGCGGACGGGCGCAACCGTCACGAGATAGAGAACGTGGAAGGCTTCAGTGGCTTCATGAGCTGGTCACCGGACGGAAGCGCTCTCTATTTCTCCTCCAGGGACGAACACCACACCATATGGAAGGCCAACGGCGACGGTTCCAACCCGCAGCGTTTTGCGCAGGATTGCGGTAACGCCCTCGAATCCTCCCCCGACGGGAAGTATCTGCTTACCTTCGTCTCCTTGGGTGATAAGGTCGGCATTTACGAAGTCTCGGTCCTCGACAAGAAATGCACGCAGTTGATTCCCGACGTCGTGACTTATGGCTTCTATTTTGCGCCCGATGGCAAATCATTTGTCTATCCCGTAGCAGAGCAAGGCGGGGCGGTGTTTTATCGCCAGGGTTGGCATGACGGGCAAGTGGTTGGCAAACCGGAGGTGGCTCTGAAGCTTCCATTTAACCTCCGGCTGTTTTATGCTGGCAACGCCTTTGATTTCACCCGTGATCTTTCTTCCATTGTCTATACACGTCCCGGCGGCGAGGCCGACCTGTATCTGCTGAGCCAGGCGCCGTAGCAAACGCAGCCGGCAGACAGCAAGGCCCAGGAGAGCCATCCGCCCCACGTCAAGTGCGGGGCTCACGCCACCAAGCGAGCAGCCCAGCCAGCGCCAGCCCGAAACACATACCGGAGGCCAGAAGCTGCAACACGTCCACGTTATGAAAGCTCGCAAATCGCGGTTTGCGCATAAGATTCATGAGGCCGACCAATCCCGCGATCAGCAGCGCGCCGGTGGGAGCGTGAGATTTGCGGTTGAGCATGCCGGTACCTCCCATAAGTTGATGGATGATAACACGCCGGGCTGCGCCATGTTAGCCTTCCGCGCCCGTTTTGCGGGTGCGAGCAGCGCCGGCTTCCAGCCGTTTGTCGCGGCGGCCGCCAAAGTCAAGAGCCTGGTTCAGTCTCATCGCATGCTGCGGACATTAGGAAATGAAGATCAGACTCAATCGGAGATCAGGAAGTGACATTCCGGCCCTGTGGCGTTTGCCAACGACCTCGACTGCTTTCCCCTGAAGTAGCGAATTACTTCGTCCGCTCCCACACCAGCACCCACTTCTGGACCTCCGGGTTGGAAAGCCCGTGCGTTGCGGTAATGATCAACCGGTTGCCCTCGAGGCGAAACGGCCGCGGCTGGGCGGAGCCGACATAAGACGGGGTCCAGGCAACTTCTGGGAAATGTGTCACCGTCGAGGCCGCGCTGTCGAGCTTATAGGTGCCGCAATAAGCGAGGAACGAGTCGTAGTAGGCGACCTTCTCCGCGTCCGTGGCTTTAGCCGGGTCTTTCCAGGCCGGGCGATCACCGTTCACGATGCTGGCGCACATGTACCCGTCGGACTGGTACATGAGGAAGCCGTGCGGGTGCGGGCCGTATCGAGCGGAAGGCTGCACCTTGCCGTTCTTCATGGTGTCTTCGATGGACACCAGCTTCCAGGTGCCAATCAGTTGCGCGACCGTAGGGGCGGGCGTGGCGGTCTGCGCGAGAGAAGCGGTGGTGAGCAGGATTGCAATCAAGAGAGATTTCATTCGGGGTCTCCTTTCTAATCTTGAAAACTGAACCATCGTACACCCGTCTTACCGCCGACCCCCAAAAATCGGGGAAGGCGGCCTTCGATTTCCTGGTGGCGGCTTATTGTAACGCCGCCG
>JBEKOS010000188.1:0-7824 GCA_049521535.1 Terriglobales bacterium
GAAGTATCCTGTCGACAAAAGGCTCCTGAACTGAGCAATTTAACTTCGTCCTACCACATTTTAAGCCGCTCGCAAGAGTCCTGAACCGCGGCGCCGACCAGGGGAGGAAATTCGGGGACAGAAAGCTTGATCTCGCGTTCCAAGCTGCGGTCTAACAAATTTCTTCGCGGTGTTTCCGCTCACATTTTTCCACGGCCCGGATGTTGCGCGTCCGGCCGGCGACGGTTTTGCCGGCAAAAAGCTCCTGGCGGGTGCCCTCCATTCCCATCGCGCGCCCCAGTGCCCTCCCTAAGTCTGTCGAAGCGTTCGCGCCGGCGCTTTTCGGCGATGGCCAGCCGTCCCCGCTAACCGGCCACGGAGAATTCCATTTTCCGCGTATCGTTCACGCGCTGTGAAGCGTCCAGAATCTCCATTGACACCAGATCGCCGCGCTCGTCGTAATCCAAGATCGCGCCGGGCTTGGGCTCGTCGCTTTCCGCTACGGCCACACTCTCCTTAAGCACCAGGCTCAGGGTGTCGGTGTGGGGATCATAATTTGCTTTCACGATTCCATCCTCCAATACTTCTCGATCCGGCTGGTCCGGTACACGGTGACGACCTCGGCGGGCTGGCGATCAATATCCACAAACGCCCCGATATGCTTTCAGCGGGTCGCCCAGAGCTATTCTGGATTGACGGCACCACGCGTCCGGGGCGGACATCCAACGTCTGTTCCGGCATGGCCAGTAGTCTGCTCCGGCGGCGTTTTTGTTTTCATCGTTGCTTCGTCACACCTAAGACTGGTTTTACGGGATCTAAATCGCCCCATGCGAGGAGGTTATGCGCGCGAGAACGCCAGCAGCGGGCCGATGTCATGATTGTCGGCGGCATGCAAGGCTGCGATATAGCGTTGACGCGCCACACCGGCTTCGCGCAGACTCACCCGCCCCCATGAAAAGCGCTCACCCCCAAGCCTCATGATAAGGAGGTCAGCAATCAGGCGGGCGTGACGACCATTGCCATTCGCGAAGGGATGAATTTGCACCAGCCGGTGATGAAAGCGCACCGCGATCTCATCGGGCGGATAGGTTCTGTATTGCATCCAGATTCTGGTGTCATCCAGCAACTGGCGCAGAGCCATGGGAATCTCGTAGAACGGAATCCCAAGGTTTCGTTCGCTCATCCTGAACTTTCCGGCCCAGCGCCATACATCGCCGAGCATCCGCCGGTGCAGGGTTTTAATGAATTGTTCGCTCAGCGGATCGCGCTCCCGGTTGAGTGCCCAATCCTGCGCACGTGCTATGTTTTCCTGCTCGGCCTCATTCAGCTCGTGACGATAGGCGATATGTGAGGGTATCAGGTCACGCCTCTCCTCCGGTGCCAGCGGTGTGGCGGCATCGTCCGGCGGTTCGAAAAGGTCGCTCACAGTCTCTAGTCCCAAAATAGCCGGGGATTCGTCTCGCGCACAATGCCGTCAATCCGCGCATCGGTGCCCTGCGTCGCGACCTTCTGGTCCTCCAGCATCATCGAGTGTTCGATCGGCTCCCGGCGCGTGCGCGTGAACACGCGCGCCCGCGCGCGCACCGTCGCTTCGAGCGGTTCCTTGGGGATCAGGGCATAGACGAGAGTGCAGTCGAGCGCCTCCGCCACACGCTTCAAAGTCGCCAACTCGATGGTGCCTTTCGCTTCCGATTGCTCAATGGCAACGATGGAAGGCTGCTTTATTCCCAGCCGCCTGGCCAACTGCTCTGTTGTCATGCCAAGCGCTTCCCGGATGGCCCTGATCCATCCCCGAACGGGCGAATTGTAGCGCGCGACAGGCCCGAACTCCCTGAAGCGTGCGTCCAGGTGCGAACGGGATTGGGCGGCAAGCCGGATCTTATTCATAGCTTATGGCCTATTGCCACGGTTATTATGAATAGACTATAGACTATCAATAGATATTATGTAAATAGAATGCAGGCTATCAATAATGAGGGCGGAGAAGTGGACCACCCTGAAACGCTCCCCATCATCAGCAGTTTGCCGCAGTAAGCGGGCCATCCAACACAGAGTCAGCACCATGGGTTTCCGAGGTAAGAATTTCGGATCGGCCTGCTACATTATGTTTCGGTTCGCGCTGAACATGATCATTGATCGCCCTATCTTTGCCCCGGCCCAGCCAAATTTTCGCTTCCGGATTAACTTCCAGCTATATAGGTAATGATTTTTCTTAGCTTTCTGTTGACAACGTCCCCCGGTTGCATGCATGATCGAAACGTGCGGCGAACAAAAAGCGAAGTAAGGAGTAGTCGTCATGGAAAACCTGTATGTGCAACCGGAAACCGCAGCGCCAAACCTCGCCGGGGATGCCTTGGTGTCCGAGGCCTCGGAGTCCTCGTCGTCCGTCGCTTTGGCGCGCGATGACGTTCGTGAACGGGCACCCGAGGTATTGGCGCTGAGCCGCTGGCAGCCGACTTCCATCGAATGGTTATGGGAACCGTATGTCGCCAAGTGCATGATCACGACGCTGAGCGGCGCGCCCGGTGCAGGGAAGACTTATCTCGCGCTGGCCCTGGCGGCCGGCGTCACTCGGGGATGCCCGCCGAATGCGCCGGACGCCGCCGCAGGCGGTGGCGCCAGGCCGGCGGCTGAGCCCGGCGGCAACGTGCTCTATGTCACCGCCGACGAGAATCCGGGGCTGATTCTGGGCCCGCGCTTCGCGGCCATGGGCGGCGACACCGCCCGTTTTCACCTGTTGCGCGACGTGCTCGAGGGAGAGGAGCGCGGGCCCGTCGAGCTGGCGGAAATCGCGTTGCTCGATGCTGCCGTCCGGATGAGCAGTGCGTCCCTGCTGATCGTGGACACGCTGGAGTCCGGCATGCGCGAGGGCAAGGCGGCGCGCGTATTGGAGCAGCTTGCGCGGCTGGCGGAAGCGCGCCAGTGCGCCATCCTGCTGCTCTGCAATCAAAATGACGAGGATGCGAAGCGCCAGCCGCCTTGGGTAGTTTCCTCGAGCGTGCGCAGCCGGCTGCGCGCCGAGCTCGCTCGCGATTACCCCGCAGGGCGCGTGCTCCGGCACCTCAAGTCCAGCTTTGGCCGCCTGGGTGACCCTCTGGGTTTCGAAATTGACCGGGATGGAATCCTCCGCTTCACTCCCGCGAAGGTGAAAGAATACGTGCTGCCCTGTTTCCAGCACCGCGGTGAGACCGCGGCCGAACGCGCCGAACTCTTTTTGCGCAATCACTTGCAGCACCACGGGGCTCTCGCCGCTGTCCTGTATGACCAGGCGCAACACGAGGGCCTTTCGCGGCGCACATTGGAGCGCGCCAAAGAGCGCCTTGGCGTAGTTGCCGAAAATGTGGTGGACGATTGGGGCAGGATTCTCTATTGGGAATGGCGCCTGCCCGAGCCGTGCCCGGTTTCCAGCACAGCGGATGGCACTCCGACTGGCACCCAAGGCGACGCGAAGGGCTGACGTGATTTCCGTGTTGGCGGCGTGGGCGGTGTGGGCGGTCTGGAAGAAAAGCAAGGAGTTACGTTGGCGGACTGGAGCTTGCCAGTGGCGGAGTGGCGGAGGGAGAGGGATTCAGATTCCAGCCACGGTATCCGCCGAGGCAATTCGCCACCGCAATAGCCTCGGCTTCTCATCTTTATTCATCTACACTGAATCGCAAGGATCCCAACTATGGCCAACCATCGCCTGATCACCAGCGGGTCGCTTTCCTCGTTGCAGTCGGCGTTTTTCCGGGAGATCACCAAAGAGCGAGAAGGCAAAAGCCCGTTTCATCCCGTGATTGTGCTCTGCGGCTCGTCATTCCTTGGACATTATCTGGCGCGCGAACTGGCGCGCAGCGGCGTTCCCCATGCTGGTATTGGCTGGGTGACGTTCAACCAGTTGGCAGACGAGCTTGCCGGACATGCACTGCAAGACAAACAATCTGTGCAACTGCCAGGCGGGGGCAAGGAACTGCTGGTGCGCAAGTTGGCGCGTGAACTCGGCGGCAAAGGCTACTTTGCCGGGGTTCATGACCTGCCTCATTTTGCGTCAGTCATGGCCGCCACGCTTACCGACATTGAAGATAGTCTGATTGACTTCTCTGCCGCGCGAAAACGTGCAACCGCAGAACTGAGGCAAGTTCAAGCCAAGATCGGTGCGGTCGGCCAGTTCTACGAAGAGTATCGCGCCGGGCTGGCCACGCGCCGGTGGTTGTCTGAGGCTGATTTGCTCGCGGAAGCAGGTCTCCAAGCGGTAGATTTCGCCAACCGGTTTGCGACAGACAAGCTGTTTGTGTACGGCTTTTATGAGATGACCGGCGCGCAACGTGAGTTTCTGCGCCAGCTTCTCGGGAACATCTCATTGACGGCATTCCTCGTGAGCGAGGCGGGCGACAATTCACGCATGGCAGTGTCGAAGCCATTGCACTCGTGGTGGCTCTCACAGGGCGCGGCAGAAGAAGGCGTTGCCGCAGAGGAAGCGACGCGTGACCTGACAGCGTTGCGTCGGCATATTTTCAAGAGCAGCGCGGGGGGGGCCGCCCCGACCACCGCCGGCGATACAAGAGCCGCGACCGGTGACGAGTCGGTGCGGGTTCTGTCATGTCCGCACGAGGTCAGTGAAGCCCGCGAAATCGCCCGCGAAGCCATCCGCCTGAAGCGCGACTGCGGGATTGAATTTACCGACATGGCAGTACTGGTGCGAGATTCCGAGACTTACCTGCCGCTGATGGCGGCGACCTTTGGGCAGGTCGGTGTGCCCTTCTACCTTCGCGACGGTTTGCCTCTCGATCGTTCCGGCATCGGCAGGAGCCTGCTGGCGCTGTTGCGCCTGCCGGAAGCGGACTATCGCCGCGGCGAAGTCATGCAGTGGCTCACGCTGGGAGTGGTTGCCAGCGAGGCGCCACTGACGCTTTGGGACCGGCTGAGCGCCCAGGCCGGAATTGTGGAAGGCGAATCCCAATGGCGGGAGAAGTTGCAAGGCCTGGTCGATGCCTATGAGGCGAAGTTGAAAAAAAGCGGGAAAGAGGAGCGCGAAGACGGCGAGATCCGCCGGAATCGTCTCGAATTTTGGCTGGGCACCGCCAGGGAATTGCAGGCGTTCGCCCTGAGCCTCCTTCAGCAGCTTAACGACTGGCGCCGGCAGACGACCTGGGCGGCGCTGGCCGATGCTGCAACGGCGATGCTCTGCAGCTACCATCGGCCAGGCGCCGAGCGTGACCAGGTACAGGAGGAAATTGCCAAGCTGGCGGAACTGGATCGTCTGGGCGAGCCGGCGAGCAGTAGCGACTTTGTCGAAGCCGTGGCAAGCGCGCTGGCTGCAACCAGCCGGCAAGAAGGCAAGTTGGAAAGAACGGGAGTGCATCTACTCTCGCTGGCAAGTGCGCGCCACACGCGCTTCCGCGTGGTCTTTATTCCCGGACTCGTCGAGCGCAGCTTTCCGCAGGCGGGCCGCCAGGACCCGATTCTGCTGGATGACGAACGGCGGGCGTTGTCTGCCGCCACCGGCGGCGCCACGGGATTGCCGTTAAAGAGCCTGCGGCCGCAGGAGGAAAGGCTGCTGTTTCTGCTCGGGCTGGAAGCGGCCCGCGAGCGGGTGGTCCTGACGGAACCGCGCGCAGACGCAACCTCGGGCGCCGAGAAGTCGCCATCGAATTTCCTGCTGAGTTCGCTGGAGTGCCTTGAGGGGAGGCCATTCACGCGGGAGGATCTCCACCGCAGCGGCGCGGCGCGGGTGCAAGTTGTGCCCAATTCCGCCATGCTCCATCACGACGCCGGCAGCGCGATGGATGCGCGCGAGTTTGACCTCAGCAAGGTTGCAGACTGCCTGGCATCCCGCCAACCCGAAGCAAGCCGCTACTTGGAGCAAGTCTTGCCGGGCTTTGCGTGTGCGGTCACTGCCGAACAGGCTCAGTGGGGCAGCGATCGCCTCACGGCTTATGACGGACTGCTGGGCTCGGAGGAATGCCGTCAGGCTCTCGCCGGCGATTTCCCCGACGATCACGTATATTCGCCTACCGCGCTCGAGACTTATGCCACCTGTCCTTACCATTTCTTCCTGCAACACGTCCTGAAACTCAAGGAATTGGAAGAGCCGGAGGCAATCGAGGAACTGGATGCGCTGAGCAAAGGAAATCTTTATCACCACATCCTGGAGGATTTCTACAGGGAAATGCAGGCAAATGGGCATTTGCCGCTGGTGGTGAACGATCTCGAACTCTACAACAATGCCATTGCCCGCCTTGGCCAACGGCGCTTCAAGGAAACCGAACAAGCCGGGCTGGCGGGGCCGGCTGCCACCTGGGAGTTGGATCAAAAGCTGATCCTGGAGGATTTGCGCCACTATGTTTTGGTGGAAATTGACCGCGGCGGGGCTTTGCTTCCGCAGGAATTCGAGATGTGTTTTGGCATGGGAGAGTCCCCCGTTCTTGAGGTTGCGACGCCGGTCACAACTCTCAGGTTTCGCGGCAAGGTCGATCGGCTGGATCTGAGCGCTGACCGCAAGTCGGCGCGGGTGATTGACTACAAAAGCGGGAGTTGGCCCATTAGCGCCAGGGTCAATGCGGACCTTGCCGGCGGGACCGAATTGCAATTGCCCCTCTACCTGCTGGCGGCAAAAATGTTCTATCCGGAGATCAGCCTGCCGGATTCCTCCGCCGAATACTATTACGTGACGCAAAAAGGCGGCCGAAAAGCGCGCCAGTTTAGGGGGGCTGAGCTGGCCGCAAAGGACCAGGATTTTCGTGCCATGCTGCAGGCCATTGTGACCGGTTGTCGCAATGGAATCTTTCCCCGCTGCCCGGAGGTAAAGCGGTTTCCGCAATGTGGCAAGTGTGAGTTTACGCGCATTGGCGACCCGCGCCGGGAAGCGCTATGGGAGCAGAAGCTGCGGGATCCGCAATTAGGGTCGTTCCTCGACATGCGGGAGAAGGAATAATCATGGGCGTACCCAAAGTCATCTTGATCGATCACGCCGCTCGCGACCAGGCCGTCGCCAGGATCGACCAGTCGTATTGCGTGGAAGCCGCGGCGGGTACCGGCAAGACCTACCTGATGATCCAGCGCCTGCTCACGCTCGTAACCAAGGGCGTTGACCTGACCACAGTAGCGGCCATTACGTTTACCGAAAAAGCCGCCGCCGAATTGCAGGCGAGATTGCGCGAGGGGATCGAGAAGGGCCGCACCACCGCCGAGACCCCGAAAGATACGGAGCATTTCTCCGCGGCGCTGGAACAGATTGACCGCTCAAGTATCTCCACCATCCACGCTTTTGCCGCCTCGCTGCTGCGCGAACGCCCGGTGGAGGCGGGAATCGATCCGGGTTTTGAAGTCCTCGACGAAATGGGCAGCCAGTTGCTGTTCGACGAGGTGTGGCAAACCTGGAAACGGGAACAACTGGGAAGCGCGCCGCCGGTGGTGCGCCGGCTGCTGTCCCTGGGAATCAAGCTGGGCACGGTCGAGGAGTTGGCGCGCAAGCTGCTTGCCAACCGTGACATTGTCGTTTTGGTGCAGCCGTCGAATACTTCTCCTCCAACAAATCAGATATGGGACGAGGTCGTCGGCTTGGTTCGGAAGCTGGGGGCACTGAAGAAGAAGTGCGCTGACGAGTCTGACCTCGGCTACCAACACATTGAGGAGCTGGAAGCAGTTGTCGAACGCACGCCTGCCGACGAGCTAAGCCGCGAACGGGCACTGATGGTTGATTTCAAGGTCGGTAGCAGGGGCCAAAAAGGAAACTGGCGGACAGGTGCCTGTGACCAACAGAAAGACATCTGCCGGCAGCTTAAGGAAACGATTGCCCAGGCCCCGAAAAGGCTGGGCCCCAGCCTGACCGCGGCAGTACTGGTGTGGCTTAAGAGCTTTCTCGAC
>JBEKOS010000189.1:0-7792 GCA_049521535.1 Terriglobales bacterium
GAAGGCGCGTAAGCATCAATTAAGGTAAATTGGTCGGTTACTCCCTTTCCTTGCCGGGATGGCGGAACTGGCAGACGCAGCGGACTCAAAATCCGCCGAGCTTCGGCTCTTGGGGGTTCAACTCCCCCTCCCGGCACCATGGCAAACCCGCGCTACATTATTTCCGGGCTGCCCATCATCCGCCAATAAACTGCATCCATATCGTCGGCGAGCGTTTAATAACATACCCACACACCTTATCGGTACTAATCTCGTTTAAGCACGCCCCGCTCACGCATCGGGTTAGTTCCGAATGCCGAGCACTCCCGACGTGTTCCCTTACGCCGTTCCCTTCCCGAGGGTTGTGATCTGTATCACTGCTCTGTGAAGGTCATAAGAGTTAAACTTTGCGATTGCGAGGGCACCAAATGCCGGCTGAGCTGATTGACACCAAGACCCTTCCCGAAAATGCCTATAAGCCGCTGCGCGACGGCGAATTGTATTTGCCTATCATTCCGGCTTCTGCTGAAATGCCAGAAGTCACTGCGCGCTCAATCCTCTGGGGCGTCCTGTTTTGCGTGATATTTTCGGTAGCGTCTGCCTATTCCGCTCTCAAAGTCGGCCAGGGCATGGAGGCGGCGATTCCCATTTCGATCCTGGCGATTGGGTTGGCACGTTTGTATCGGCGGCGGTCCTCCCTGCTGGAAAACGTGATCATCACCGGCATGGGCGGCGCCTCCGCCGCGGTGGTATCCGGCGCCGTCTTCACCGTGCCGGCGCTTTACGCCCTCCACCTCGACCCGCATCCCGTGCAGACGATCTTCATCTGCCTGGCCGGCGGGTGCCTTGGCATCCTTTTCCTGATCCCGTTGCGACGTTATTTTGTCCGTGAAATGCACGGCAAACTTCCGTTTCCGGAGGCCACGGCCATCACCGAAGTGCTGGTGACGGGTGAAAAAGGCGGCTCGCAAGCCAAGCTACTGCTGCAGGCGACCGTGATCGCCGCGATCTACGACTTCTTTGTCACCACGTTTCACGTCTGGAACGAATACCTGAACTTCCAGTTTTTGCCCCCGGTGCGCGCCCTCGCCGACCGCGCCCGCGTGGTCTTCAACTTCGACGCGGTCAGCTTCATTCTCGGCCTGGGTTACGTAATGGGCTTGCGTGTGGCCCTCATTTTTTCCGCCGGCGGCGTGCTGGTGAACTTCGTGCTGGTGCCGATTATCTGGTTTATCGGAAGCCACATGGGCAACGTTATCGTGTATCCTGCCACCATCCCCATTGCGCACATGGCGGCGACGGATATTTACCGCAACTATGTCCGCTTCATCGGCGTCGGTGCCATTGCGAGTGCAGGACTGGTCGGCATCCTCAAGTCCCTGCGGGTAATCGCGGGATCATTTGGCATTGCGCTGCACGCCTTCCGTCATGGGGAAGCGCCGCAGACGGAGCGCACCGACCGCGACATTCCCATCACCTCCATTCTGCTGGGAGTTGTGCTGGGCGCGATCGGAGTGGCCGCCTTCTTCGGACAGCTCCATGTTTCATGGACGGTGGTTGGATTAGGCCTGGCGCTGACGCTGTTGTTCTCATTCTTCTTCACCACGGTGGCCGCCAATGCCATTGCCGCTACCGCGAACAATCCAGCCAGTGGCATGACCTTGCTCACCGTGATCGTCTCTGCGGTTGTGCTGCTCAAATTCGGCCTTTCCGGGACCACCGGCATGTTCTTCGTGATGGCCCTGGCGGGCATGGTGTGCGTTGCCCTGTGCGCGTCAGGACAATTCATCACCGACCTGAAGGCCGGCTATTGGGTCGGTTCCACGCCCGCGGCGCAGGAGAAAGTGAAGTTTATCGGTGTGGTTGCCTCGGCCATCACCGCCGGGCTGACGATCATTCTGCTGGCCAAGGCATTCCAGTTCGGAGAGGCCGCGCCCGGCGACATGCGGCAGGTCCTGGTGGCGCCCCAGGCCTCTGCACTGAAGGCCGTGGTCTCGGGATTCATGAGTGGCCAGCCGGCCCCTTATATTTTGTTCGGTATCGGCGCCATGGTCACCGTGGTGCTGGAGATGCTCAGCCTGTCCTCCATGGTCTTCGCGCTGGGCATCTATTTGCCGCTGCAGTTGACCACACCCATCCTCGCCGGGGGATTTCTCTCGCACCTTGTGAACAAGCGCGCCGAAAAGGCCGGTGAACAGCAAGGCCGAACCGTCCGTGAGCGGGGTATCATTCTGGCCGGCGGACTGATGGCTGGCGGCGCGCTCGGCGGCGTGATCGGGGCGGCGCTGCGGGTGCTGCCCCACTTCAAAGAAGAGTGGATTCAGACGCCGTTCTATGAAAATATGCCGGTTTCACAGATGGTGTCTGCACTAGGGTTCGTGGCCCTTTGCTTATACATTTATCTGAGCTCGATGAAGAAAGTAACCTCTGAACACGATTAGGCGGTGGCAATTGCGACTTCCGTCAGCCGCTCAGCTCCCATGGCTCCAAGACAAGTGATTTCAACGGAGATTTTCCAATGAACCAAGCCGATCTTTCCATCGCAACCGCCATTCTCGCTATTGACACTCTCTGGGGAGGCGATGTCATGTGCCCCTCAGGTACGGGCCGCTTCATTGCCGATTCCTGGTTCTCCGATGAGCCTTTGCCTGGCGCCTACACTCGTTCCACTGCGGCGCGCCTGCGAGTCGCCGGCGGCGTTACTGGCAAGGACAGCGCTGCGGTCGCGGACTACCTGAGCGAAATGGGTGTCGAGATCGTTCGCTCGATGGACGCCATTAACGTCGAGGCCCGCCGCGTTGGCGGCCTGCGCGGCGCTTACCTGGCAGGCCTGAACATCTGCTTGACCAGCATGTGGGAACTTGCCATGGAAACGGCTGGCAAAGGCAACCGCGTACCCTACGAGCAAAGCGTCATGGCATCCACGGGACAGGCGCCCGAGCCTTCGCAACCCCGGGAGAAGTGCGATCGCGTCGCCGCATTGCTCGGTCGCGCGGGATATCAAGTCTCGGGCTCGGGCGGGATTCTCGGCGCGGTGGATGCCTGGCGGCGCGACCGCGTGGTGCCCATGGCTTCAGTACGGGCTCTGAGTACGGCGGTGATTGCCCACTTCGACCGGCTCAGCGAGGTGAATCTATTGCCTCATCTTCCGCGTGAGCTGGCCCGGGTTCCGCGCGCCAATATCGAATTTCTCCCGATCAAGGACGCCTGGTTCTCCGGCTCCATGAACTACATTGGCCGTGCCCGCACACCGGACGGCAAGCCGAAATATGAGGCAACCTATGAGATCAACGCATCGCTGCAGATTTCCGTCCCGGAGTTCGAGCAACTCATCAGCCACGAGGTTGTACCGGGTCATGTGACAACCTTTGCTTATCTTCAGGACCTGTACGTGCGCGGCATCGTCGGATTTGAAACCACGGTTCCGACCATGAACACACGCCTCGCAACTCTTTGCGAAGGAATCGCAAACAACGCCATCCTGATCGCCCATGGAGTCACCGAAGTGGACCAGCTTCCAGATGAAGATCTGCAGATCGGTGTGCTGCTCGCGCTCTTGCAGGATGACGCCAAGAACCAGGCTTCGTATCTCACCTGGAGCGAAAAGATGCCGAAAGAAGAAGTGGCCGCCATTCTGCGGCGGGATTACCTGGTCACCGAGGAGCGTGCTGACAAGCTCTCGGGCGCGTGGGCATGCCATCCGCTCCTGGGCCGGATGTATCTGCCGGCTTACCGTTGCGGCACAGAGAAAGTCGCAAGGCTGCGCCGCAAGTATGGGCCTGGCCAGGTGCTGCCGGTACTCTATGGCGCTGCCGGATTGGTGGATTGTGAGACCGTCGAGGCTGCCTGCGCGGCGCAGACTCAGGCGGTCGGTTGATCACGGAGCGGGGTATCGAATCTCTGTCAAAGGTAAGGATCGAAATCCGTTTGGAAACGGAAAGCCGCTCGGTGTGCGCGAGACAACTCCGCCGGCAGTTACTCGTGATTTTCCAATCACGTTATGTACAAATTTGAGATTGACCGCGTCGCGGACGCCCGGGAGTTCCGTCCATTTCTCTGCAAACAGTTCCAGACGCCCGCCGGAATCCACGACGAAATCCACTTCGCGCGTTCGATCCCGCCAGAAGAAACGTCTGCCTGGGAGCAGCGCCCTTCGCGAAGGCCCGCGAGTACAGGAGCGCAAGCTGACAATTGAACTTTCTCCATAGGTGCCCGGAGACTACTCCCGCTATAGCAAAGCCCGGCGTATAGGATAGGTTCTCTAATCTTAGTATGCGAGTGCGACAGGGTGCGTTGGTTCCAGTTAGAACTTCAAGGATTTGTCTTCGAGGAATTCGGAGAATGAAGAGAATCTTCGACTAGCGTTGCTGGTCGGTGAGGCGGTCCGCCCGGGCCAGGAGGAGAGATTGTGGAAATACCCGAATCGTTATGCACGCGGCTGCCGTTTCTGACTGTCCTCGAAGAAGAATGGCAGCCCGTTTCGCCCTGGGCAGCGTCGGCCTGGCTCGCATTCTATGCCGTGTTTCTCTTTCAGTTGGTGCGCGGCTCGGGATTCCTCTTGCTGATCAATCTCGTATTCGTTCCCATTCATGAAGGCGGGCATCTCCTGTTCAGTTACTTCGGCCATGCGTTGATGATCGCCGGCGGAACAATTCTTCAGCTAGCCGTCCCGTTGATGCTGGGAGCATATTTCTGTTTTCAGCGGCAAATCGCGGGCGCCGTGTTTTGCCTGTTCTGTTTTTTCCAGCAGTTCCTGCCGATTGCCGAATACATGGCGGACGCGCGCGCCCAGCAGTTGCCGCTCTTGACGGTTGGCGACCCCGAGTCAGTGGAACACGACTGGTTCGCAATGTTCAGCTCCGTCGGCCTTTTGGACTACGATACGCAGATCGCCCTCGCGGTGCGTATTGTCGGCTGGCTGGGAATGCTCATCGTAGTTGCGTGGCTCGGGTGGCGCGGGTTCAGCAATCGCAGCGGCGCGAATGCGGCACGTGACCCATGAGGCGCATGTGGCTGGCCAGCATCGCCAGCGTGGTCTGTGAGGACATGGAAGCGCAGATGGCGGCGCCTGGCCCCAGAACCGGGCGCCCATCGTCGATTGAATTTGCCTCGACGCTATAGGCTATTTTGCCGAACAAACCGCGGTTCGGAAACTCGTTCCGTCGTTGCATTCCTGCACACATCAGCTCCGATGCCCAGCCAGCCGTGGGAGAAGGTGCGGGCAGTCGGTAAACGGCTACGCCATGAACAGATACGATTTGTGAGGACCGGCGAGGGGAACGCGCAAAGCGATTTGGGGGCTAGTTGCAAGGCCGGCGAGAAGGCGTTGCGCCGCGCGGAACATGGGCCATGATCGAGGAGCAGGAATCGATCGGCGAGAAGACATCGTCGAAAGTTTAATTTGCAAAGATCAGGACGCCCCCTTTACCCCGCCGCCTTGAATCGCCGCCCCAGCGAGGGGAAGATTTCGTCTTAATACCGAATTGCCCATCGCCTTCGACGCTTGGGGCCATATAGAGGTTGCCCTGTCGTGTGCTGAAGCGCGCCTCGCGGTTGAACTGGGTGGTGGCCAACACTTTCTTGACGCGACTGCCTGTCGGCGCGATCGCCGCAAAGATGCCTTGCGGCGAGAAAACGGCTATTTCGTCTCGCGATTTCTGGCCGAGGATGTTGGCAAGCGCCTATACAAAGTGTTGGATACAATCATCCGCGCGCTCGAGCTCCGCGGAGTGAACCAACAAGGGCATTTCCGAAGCACGCCAGAACAGCAACTGGTTGCGATTGCTCTAACCTGCTCCGGTTAGCGCAGTCCATCTACAGCGTATAGCTCGCTCAAGATGCGATCGTACGTATAGGTGTAGTACTTGCCGTCAGGTGTGAAGAATGCGAAGGCAGACCCCCTGCGCCCGGCCAAATCCGCAGGCCCCAACTTTTTGAACGGCTCGCGACGGCCATTGTCCAGGCTTACCCGCAAGACCTCAAAAGGCACGCCACTGGTATCGGATTGAATCAGCACGGAATGGCCGTCCGCTGAGACGCCAACGACGAGATCGTCCGGTTGAATGCCCTGGACTGCGCGAGGTGCCCCCTGCCCGTCGACCGGATACAGTGCCACGATATCGGAGGAACCAAAGACAAATTTCCCATCCGCGGTAGGAACCGCGTTGCTAACGCCTTCCGGAGAGATGGCGCGCGGGCTGTTCGAGCCAATCGCCTGGGTATAAATCCGAGACTTATGCCCCGGCTCGGTGCCGGAAAACACGATTTCCTGGCCCCCGGGAAGGAAGTGGGCGTCAGCAATTTCACTGAAATGATTTGTGATTTGCCGTGGCTCTCCAGGTCCAACGGGGACAAGGAAGAGTTGGCCACGCTTCGCCAAGAACCACTTCATATCCGGGGAGAAATCTTCCGCACTGCCCTCCCCTATGCGCACGGGTGGGGACCCGTCCGTCGAGCGCAGGTATATGTCGCCGCCGGCATGGCTCCCCGTGCCCTGCTCGTCGAGGAGCACCTGCCGCCCGTCCCGTGAGATGGCCGCGGCCAGAGTGAAATCGGTTATGGTCAGGTCCTGCTCGCGGTTCTGCCCGGGGCCCAGGGCCACGGTGATTGCGCGCCAATCATCGTGCCGGAGCAGGACCGCACCGTTACGAGCCACATCTTGAATAACCAGACTTCCCGGGGCATCTGCCACCATTCGCTCGTGATTCAAAAGGTCGACTGACTTTAATTGCGCGACGCTGCCGGCTTCGGCGCCACTGAACCATATCTCCTGCCCGGACGCGGCCCAGGCGAGTCCCAGGATTGCCGATTGCGGGCGACCCAGGTTGCGCTTATGGCCGGAGGAGTCCACCACCGCCACGGTACCGCTGTTGTCGCCGAGCACCGGATGGTCGGCAAAGGCAATCTGGTCTCCTTTGGGAGACACCCGTACGTCGCTGATGTAACCATCGGTTTCATACAGCACATGGCCAAGCGGATATTCCAGGCGGCAGCGTCCCCCGGCAAAATGTGCCGCCGCGATCTGTGCATCCTTGCCCCAATCGGCGTCCTGTACGTCGTTGAGGACTGGGCGTGGGGCGCCGCCGGTCATGGGCGCGCGTGCCAGAACGCTTGCCGTGGCAAAATCTTCAATTGGGCGTGGCTGCTGAAGAACCAGCATTTCTCCTGTCGGCGAAACGGCAGTCAAATCGGCATTTTTCAAGCCCAGATTCAATGGAGCCTGACTCTCGGAGGTGACCGCCCAGAGTTCCGATGGGGCGCCGCCGCCAGCGGACTCGTATAGAACCGTGCGTTGATCAGGGGCGAAGCGGGCGGACTGCACAGCGCCGTGCGCAAAGGTAAGCTGCCGGTATCGTGGCGGGCCAGTGGGCCTCGTACTTCGATGCCCAACCAGTAAACCTGCAAGCAGGCCGAGCGTGGCGGCGATCAGTACGGCGGCAACCGGCCCCATCCACCCCGTTTTCGCCGGTTTGACCGCAGCCGTGGCAGTCGCTGCAGAAATCGAGGACACTGACTCCAGATCGAATGCGAGGTCGCGCGCCGACTGAAGCCGCGCTTCGGGATCCCTTTCCAGGCAATGGCTCACGATCCGCTCCACCTGCGGCGGGATGTCACGGCCTGTCGCCGAGAGATTGGGAGCATCGTCCTTCAGGATTGCGCTGACGGTGTCTGCGGTAGTTCTGCCACGAAACGCCCGTTGCCCGCTGAGCATCTCGTAGAGCACAGCGCCGAAGGAAAACAAATCGGAGCGTCCATCAACGGCCGTCCCGCGCAATTGCTCGGGTGACATATAGCCCACCGTCCCAAGGAGAAT
>JBEKOS010000190.1:0-7783 GCA_049521535.1 Terriglobales bacterium
GGTTTTTACTGACATGCTTTCCTTCTCCTGTTGGCTACTTTCCGATTAGTTTTTGAAAACGCGGATTCTCCTTCAGACCATCAAACGCGGGATACCCCTTAATGTATTCCGCAGGGTAGCCGGCCGCCCGAGCTTTTTCCAGTCCGGCAAGAGCCGCATCCGTTTCTCCCGAGAGTTGATGCACCAGTGCCGCCTCGAACAGCAGGTTGGCGTTTTGGGGATCAATCGCCAGTCCCTGCCGTAGATAATCGCTTGCCAGGCGGCGATCTCCGCGCAGCGCTGCGGCATGCGCGCCGCCCACGAGCATCTCGGTGTCACGCGGATTGATCCGCAAGTCTTCCCGAATCAATTCAAGGGCCCGGTCAAGAGTCCGGTGAGCCTCGGCCTCCTTACCGGCAATGAAGTAGTACGCCTCGCCCAGATTCACCCAATATGTTGAGTTGCTTGGATACATCTTAACTGCCAGTTCCAGCGTGGCTGCGTCCTGCACGAACTCCCGCTGGAAGAAATAAGCCGATCCCAGGTTCGAGAGAGCGTCTCCGTTGGGGCGAATTTCATTAGAACGATTCCAGAATAGAATGGCCTGCTGGATGTCTCCCTTTGCCAGGTAAGTGCCGCCGAGATTGTTCAATGCCCGGAAATTATCGGGCGTGATGGCCAGTTCCTTCTGGAACATTTCGATAGCTTCGTCATTTCGGCCGTTGTGATAGTAAAACGTACCCAGGGCGTTGTAGCCCGACCAGGATCCAGGATGCAAACTGATTGCTTTCCTGTAAGTCTCCTCCGCCTCCGCCAACTGGTTTTGTTTTGCATAAGCGTCCGCCAGGAAACGGTAGGCATCAAAGTCATAAGGCGCCAACTGAACCGCTTTCTGCAACTCCTGCACCGCTGGACCGTACTCGCCTTTACGCTGGAAAACCATCCCCAGGCAAGTATGCGCGTCTTCCGCGGAGTCGTCGAGCGCTACCGCCCGCTTGCAATTTTCCTGCGCGTTCTCCATCAAGTGCGGTTCGTTGGTGATGTCATGCTTGTACCAGGCAGCCTTGCCCAAGCCGGCATAGGCGAGGGCAAAGCCGGGATCAAGCTCCCGTGCCCGCTGGAATGCCTGGATGGCGCGATCGACATTCTCGGGTTTCTGAAAATCCTCCAGATAGCCGCGACCCTGCAGGAAATGGTCGTAAGCCTGCGGGGAAGAGGTATGGCGGGCCGCAAGAGCCTGGCGACCGCCCGCTTGCAGGTCGATGGAAAGGGAGGTGACAACGTTTTCCACGATCTGGTCTTCGAGGGCAAACGGGTCCGTCGCCGCATCTGCGGTAATCTTCCCGCCGTGAAGCTCATGGTGAGTGACCGCATCCTCCAGCCGGTAGCGTGCGCGAATTTGCTTGCCATCGGCGCTCAACTCCCCGCTCAAGACCAGATCCGCTCCCACCATTTTGTGCGCCTGATCGGCGCTGGTGACATTCTGTTCATGAACAACGCTGGGCGATACCACCTGGAGGGCATGGCCGGGGCTGAGTTGTGTGAGCTTGTCCGCAATGGCCTCCGAAAGACCACCGGAAAGGGCGTGAAGGTTTGCATCCTCGCCAGCGACCGAAAAGGGAAGCACGACGATGCTCTGTTCCGCCGGCGCCGGAACAGCAGGGTGGGAGTGAGGCGCACGTAGCCTGTAAACCCCCAGGGCCAGTCCAAGAATGACGCCGATAACCAGCACCGCTAGCGCCACATTCCGCAAACTTCGCGACACGGCAAACGAACCTACCGGCATGCGGCGGGTCTCTGAAAGTCCCGCCAGTCCTCGCAGATCGGACAGCGCTTCGCCGACCGAGGGATAACGCTGTTGCGGATCCTTGGCCAGCATCTTGTCCACGATTGCCGCCAATTCGGGCGTAACCCTCGGGTTCGCCTTATCCAATGGCGAAGGCTTATCGTTCAAAATGCGCTCCGCGCTGGCGAACACAGTTGCGGCGCGAAAGGGATTGTTGCCGGCGAGCAACTCGTAAACGACCACTCCGAGGGAAAAAATGTCCGCGCGGGCGTCTCCGAGACGGCCAAGGAGCATCTCCGGCGCCATATATTCGGGCGTGCCGCTCAATTCGCTGGTTACGTTGTATGTGGGCGTGTCCGGCCCGGTCCCCGGCAGGACCTTGGCCACCCCGAAATCCAGGATCTTCGCACGAATGGCGTCCGCTGGACCAACTGATGATCCGGAGGCCCTCGCCAACATGATGTTCTCCGGTTTGATGTCCCCGTGCAGTATTCCGGCGGCATGGGCTGCTTCCAAGCCCTCCGCGCACTGCACCGCGATCTGCACGATTTCACTTACGCTGATCGGCAGCCGCATCCGCTGGCGCAAGGTTTCACCCTCGATATACTCCATGACCAGAAAGAGGGAGGGGCCATGTTCGATTACGTCGTAGATGGCCGCGACATGCGGGTGGGACAACTGCGAAGCGCGCTGCGCCTCATGCAGGAACCGCTCGCGGTACGACTCCTGCGCTTCCAGGGCCGGGGCGATCCGCTTGAGCGCCACCACGCGATGCAGGCGGGTATCCTCGGCACGAAAAATTTCGCCCATGCCGCCGCTGCCGAGACATTCGCCAACCCGGAACCGGCCTACCAGACTGCCCGTAAGCGCGGAGTCGCCGCCCATTTTTTTCTGCGCGGCTTCCATAGGGAAAGGATCTCTGCCGGGACCCGCGCAGAGCACGAATCCCGGACATGGACGATTTTACGCGGAAACTCTACGTAAATCCGCGCCCCTCTACCGAATTAGTGGTCGGCATCGCCAGATCGTTTCATGCGGAAGATGCTTTGACCCGGGGTTCGGTGGCGGCCAGACGGGAAACTTCGCGCATCCGGCGATGTATTGCTGCATCCATTGAGAGTTGTACAGGAGGAATTAGCATACTTATGGCCCACGAATTACCCCCCTTGCCTTATGATTACTCGGCACTGGACGCAACGATTGACACCCAGACGATGCACCTGCATCACGACATGCACCACGCGGCTTACGTAAAGAACCTGAATGCCGCATTGGAAAAGCACCCCGAACTGCAAAGCAAATCTGCCATCGAGCTAGTGAAGAACATCAACTCGGTCCCCGAAGACATTCGCACGGCCGTGCGCAACAACGGAGGCGGCCATGTGAACCACACCATGTTCTGGGAGATCATGAAGCCCAATGGTGGTGGCGCTCCGCACGGCGCCATCGGAGACGCTGTTAATACAACCTTTGGCGGGCTCGACAACCTGAAACAGAAATTCAACGACGCGGGCGTCAAGCAGTTCGGCAGCGGCTGGGTTTGGGTGGTCAGCAACGGCGGCCGGCTGGAAATCATCAGCACGGCGAACCAGGACAGCCCCTTCATGCAAGGGCACTATCCCATTTTTGGCAATGACGTGTGGGAACACGCCTATTACCTCAAGTACCATAACCGGCGTGCCGACTACCTGGCGGCCTGGTGGAACGTGGTCAATTGGGACGCCATCAACAAGCGGCTGCAGGAATCACAGCACGCTAGTCGCGCAGCTTAAGAACAAGAAAGGGCTCGGCGACTGGGGGACAGGGTGACAAAAGCACGGCGATCACCACGTCCCCTGGCTTTCGAGTATCTGATTCTTATCGTGTTTGCCGCGCCCTCTACGACTCTACGGTGAAGGGGCTCACTTCGCGGCTGGCGCGCGCTGGGTGCGAAGAATTTCTCGAATATCCCGATTGATTCGCGCGGCATCGCGGGTGGCGTTGTCGATCATTTCCAGCCAGCGCTTGCTGGTATCGTCAAGCGGGCACTGCGCCAGCAGGTAAGACGCCTGCATGATGGTTTCGATCGAATTGCTGAGATCATGCGCCAGGGTGCGCAATTGCTTATTGAGTTCGGCAGGAATGGTAACGGACCCGGGCTCCGCAGGCGGCATCGCGTGGCTCCTCACTCAGGGCAATGGATCTGAAGAATCTATTGTATTGGAATCGCGCGGCACGTAAAGCGATTGTGTAGAATAAACAACAGGCGTTGCTTCGCCAATGGCGGAGAGTTGCAGCAGCAGCGCTTGCGCCGAAGTGGCGGAACTGGCAGACGCGCATGGTTCAGGTCCATGTGTCCGCAAGGACGTGGGGGTTCGAGTCCCTTCTTCGGCACCAAATGTCAAGTGGTTTCCCAATAAAACTGCTAAGTCCAAGCCCAGCATATACTTGCTGGGCTTCCGTATCTTAGGCTTTAGTCTCCACAGTCGCCTCAGATGCCCCCTGTAACCCCAAATGCAATGCCATTGCCTGGCTATGAACCGCCAAGTTCCGGCTCCGGCTCCTGGCCCGGAGTCGTTTCTGGCCGGGCCGTGATCGAAAGCCGATGGTGACATTCACCGGGCGTAGCCGGTTTGTTGGTTTTTTGTCGGTTCGCAGTCGCTATGCATTCACTCCCGATCAATGTCATAATGCAACGCTATGTTGACGCCTCGGCTTGCATCAATCTCAGCGCTTCTTTTTCTCGTCTCTCATTTGTGGGCTGCTGACGCGGCAGCGCCCCAGACACTTCGCTACACCATCCTCAGCAACGGCAAGACAGCCGGAAGCGAGGTGGACGTCTACGGCCCGGAGGGCCATGTCGATTGCGCGTTCGAGTACAACGATCGCGGCCGCGGACCCAAGATCGCTGCGCACTACATAGTCGCTGCCGATGGATTGCCTGTACGAACCGACGTAACCGGCAATGACTACCTGAAAGCCCCCGTGGACGAACACTTTGCCATCGCGGATGGAGTCGCCCATTGGAAGAGCACCTCCGAGGACGGAAAGGCGCCTGCGCCGGGCTTTTACATCAGCAACAACGGGCCCTCCGCGGAATTGGCGCTGCTGGTGGCCGCGTTGCAAAAAGCGAAGATGGCTCCCGTGAAACTGTTCCCATCCGGCGAAGCACGATTGGAACGGCTGACGGATGTGACGATCGAAGATCACGGGCAGAAACTGCACCTATTTCAGTTTGCCGTCACCGGACTTTCGTTCGAGCCGCAGATCATTTGGCTCGATGACGATCAGCATCTTTTCGGGTTCCCGGGTAAGTGGTCTGCCATCCTGCGGGAGGGATGGGAGGGCATAAACGATCGGCTTTATGCACTTGACCGTGCGGCTGAGGATGCCCGGAACGCCCGCCTGGCTCGCGAACTGGCTCAACACCCGGATCACCCGGTTGCGGTGGAGCATGTCCGCCTGTTCGATTCCGAGCAGGCCGTCATGAGGGAAGGCCAGACCGTCCTGATCCAGGGTGAACGCATAACGACGGTCGGACCGTCAGGTGCTGTCGATGTTCCGCAGGATGCTCAGCGCATCGATGGTACCGGCAAGACATTGCTGCCCGGACTTTTTGACATGCATGTCCATGCCGGACCTCTGGATGGGCTTTTGAACATCGCATCCGGCGTAACCAGTGTTCGCGACATGGGCAACGACATCGAAGAACTGCGGCACCTCCAGGAGCAATGGGATAGCGGCGCTGCCATCGGCCCGCGCGTATGGAAAGCCGGGCTAATCGATGGGCCTGGTCCGTTTCAAGCCCCCACCGGTCTGTATGCCGATACCGCCGAGGAAGCTCAAGCGGCCGTGAATCGCTACGCCGATCTTGGTTACATTCAGATCAAGGTCTATAGCTCGGTCAAACCGGAACTGGTTCCGGGAATTGTGCAGACCGCGCATAAACGCGGACTGCGCGTAAGCGGCCACGTTCCGAACGGCATGATCGCAAGCCAGTTTGTAGAAGACGGCGCCGACGAGCTGCAGCACATCAACTTCATTTTTCTCAACTTCCTGGCATCGCAAGTAAAAGATACGCGCACTCCCGAGCGTTTTACCGCCGTGGGGACATATGCGGCAAAGCTCGATCTGCAGTCCAAAGAGGTAAATGACTTCATTGAACTGCTGCAAAAGCATCACACCACCGTGGATGTGACGCTGGCCACTTTTGAGGGAATGTTCATGGGGCGCCCTGGACAGGCGTCACCTGATCTTGCGCCCGTGCTGAACCGGCTGCCGGCACAGATTCAGCGCGGCGCCTACGCCGGTGGTCTGCCCGTGACGGAAAAGACCGACCAGTTATACAAGGACTCCTACGACGCCATGTTGCGGATGACCAAGCGAATGTATGATGCGGGCATACCGATCCTTGCCGGCACGGACGCGATGGTCGGCATCATGTTGCATCGCGAATTGGAGCTGGAGGTCAGAGCTGGAATCCCGCCCCCAAAGGCACTGCAAATCGCCACTTTCAATGCCGCCCGGCTATTGAAACAAGAGAATGAACTCGGTTCGATTGCACCGGGGAAGCGGGCCGATTTCGTGCTGGTGGACGGCAATCCTGCCGAACGCATCAGTGACATCCGCCGCTGCCGGCTGGTGATGAAGAATGGTGTACTTTACCGGAGTGATTCGGTTTATGGCGCCGTCGGCATCAAACCGGCTGACTAGCAGGGTACAGGCCTTAGTTGCTTACGGCGCCGTCATCCTTGTTGAATTCACGGTACGGTGATGACAGAGAGTGAAGGAAAAGGCGGACCCCTCGGGATGGCCGTGCCCCGGAGTCGCGCGTTCACCCGTGACCGCAGGACTAACGAAGGTCGCCGGCGAAAATGGACGCGGTTCAGCGTCGCGGCATTTCTGATGGTCTTTGCCTACGGGGCCTGCGGGTGCAAAGACCTCGAACCTTCCGGGCCTCCGCCGCGCGCGCTTGTATTCACTCCGACAGACGTTGCCGTGATCTCTAAAGAACCGCAACTCGATTCGAAGGTTGCGAGATGGTCGCCGCGCTATCAGGTCGAACGTGACGGCGAAACCGCCTACCTTACGTATCACAATCATGGGCAACATCACCGCGTCCCCGGAAAATACCCTCCGGGATCGTCGTTATGGGTGATTGACGTGACCACACCGCAAGGAACGCGGACCTACATGCACCGGATCCAATACAGCCGGTTCCTGCTCAATTACGGCAACATCGTGTCGTCTGGCCTGTACGAGATGCGCGACGAAAAAGCGGTGAAGATCACCTCCACCGCGACCCCGGGTTTCCTGCAAGCCCAGGCACGCGCGCCCATGCCGGGCATCTATGTTGACCCGACAGGCGACCTGTATGCTCTGGACCCGGACCACATCATCAAGATGGTACGCGACGGGCGCGTGATTGCCACCGGAGATGCCACAAAGCTTCCGCTGCACGAGCCGGGTGGGCAGCCCCGCTTGCTGTTTATGATCAGCGTGCAGGAGGAGCGGGTTCTTTGCGTATTAAAGCCCAAACCGAGAGGGATTGACCACGTACCGAAGGAAGACGATTTCGATGCCAAGTTCACGATTCAAACTCCCTGACCGGCGCGGGATTTGGGACTGCGGCTGGCGCCCGGCCACCGGGTTGTCTCCGACCAAGGTGCTCATCAAGGTGCTCACGTGAGCATCTTGATGGGCATGTTGTTTTTGCCTGCCCCGCTGGCATCGTTTTTCATTCTCTGCCTAATACTGACCGCTGCTCTGGCCTGGCTGGTTGCTGAAAGCAGATGCCTGGCCTTTCGCTCCGTGCCTTTCCGTGTAAATCCGTGGGCAAACGCGCCGGCGCCTGGAACATTGCCAAGGTTGCCATCGAAGGTTGCCATGGTTGCCAACGACTTTCACCCGTAAACCGTGGGGTGCACCCCTCAGGTGAGACACGGGCCTTGGCCATCTGCTCCATTCGATGTAATCACATTGCTCCTCGCCTCGCTGCTCTGGTACCACTTGTGCCAGCAAGGAGATAGCCGGAGCTTG